>JAFQSA010000004.1 GCA_017409765.1 Clostridia bacterium
AGGTGTATTATTTTTGGCAAATTTTGCTTTTAGTGTATTGCAAAAATGCGCAGAATTTTGTATAATAGTTCTATTGTGGATATTTTCCACAAAGTAACTCAAGGCGACATGCCACAACAAACTAGGCCGTGAAATCACGGGATACAAATACAAGGAGAACAAACAATGGATATCATTTTGAAAATTGCAGATGAACTTGACGTTGCCAAATGGCAAGTGGAAGCGGCTGTTAACCTGATTGACGAAGGTAACACAATTCCTTTCATTTCCCGTTACCGCAAGGAAGCAACTGGCTCTCTCAACGACGAGCAACTTCGTAAACTTTTTGAAAGACTTACGTATTTGCGCAACTTGGAAGAAAAGAAGGCGCAAGTTATTTCCAGCATCGAGGAACAAGGCAAACTTACCGACGAACTGCGCGCGGAAATTGAAGCGGCGGAAACTCAAGTTGCCGTTGACGACTTGTACCGCCCATACCGTCCAAAGCGCAAAACTCGCGCAAGCGTTGCCAAGGAAAAGGGCTTGGAACCACTTGCTAACATCATCCTTTTGCAACAAGAAAGGGAAGACATCAAGGTTATCGCTAAACAATACATCGACGCCGAAAAGGGTGTAAAAACTGCAAAAGAGGCTGTTCAAGGTGCGTTGGATATCATTGCGGAAGTAATTTCCGACAATGCACAATACCGCAAGGACATCCGCGACCTCACATACCGCTTGGGCAAGATTACATCCGTTGCCAAAAAGCCAGAGGAAAAGACCGTTTACGAAAACTACTACAACTACGAAGAGGACGTTGTAAAGATGGCTGGTCACCGCATTTTGGCGGTAAACCGTGGCGAAGCGGAAAAGATTTTGACAGTAAAATTGGTTGCACCCGAGGACTTGATTTTGGGTTACTTGGAGCGCCACATCATCATTGGTAACAACCCCAATACCGAGCCATTTGTGCGCCTTGCCATCCAAGATAGTTACGCGCGTTTGATTGCGCCAAGCATCGAAACGGAAGTACGCAACATGCTTACCGAAAAGGCGGAAGACGGCGCAATTGCCGTATTTGGCAAAAACTTGGAGCAACTTTTGATGCAACCACCAATTGCCAACAAGGTGGTTTTGGGTTGGGACCCAGCGTTCCGTACTGGTTGTAAACTTGCAGTTGTTGATGGCACAGGTAAAGTGCTTGATACAACGGTTATCTACCCTACTGCACCAACAACTCCACAAAAGATTGCACAATCCAAAACAACTTTGGTAAAACTCATCAACAAGTACAAGGTAGACATCATCTCCTTGGGTAATGGTACTGCCAGCCGTGAAAGTGAGCAAATCATTGTTGAATTGTTGAAGGAAACTGGACTGCCCGTTCAATACATCATTGTTAACGAAGCAGGCGCATCAGTTTACTCCGCAAGTAAACTTGCAACAGTTGAGTTCCCCGATTTTGACGTTGGTCAACGTAGCGCGGCAAGCATTGCACGCCGTTTGCAAGACCCACTTGCTGAACTTGTAAAGATTGATCCAAAGTCCATTGGTGTTGGACAATATCAACACGATATGAACCAAAAGAAGTTGGGACTTACCTTGGAAGGCGTTGTAGAGGACTGCGTAAACAAGGTTGGTGTTGACTTGAACACCGCTAGCGCACCACTTTTGACATACATTTCCGGTATCAATGCAACCATCGCAAAGAACATTGTTGCCTACCGCGAAAAGCACGGCAAGTTTACCGCACGCGAGCAACTGTTGAACGTTGACAAACTTGGCGCAAAGGCATACGAACAATGTGCAGGTTTCTTGCGCATTAGTGGCGGAACAAACCCACTTGATGCAACAAGCGTTCACCCAGAAAGTTACGACGCTACACTTGCCTTCATGAAGAAGCAAGGCATCAAACTGGATAGCATTGGTAAACTTGCGGGACTATCCAAAATCATCAAGAACTACGCAAAACTTGCAAACGAACTTGGCATTGGCGAGTTGACACTTCGCGACATTGTTGCGGAATTGGAAAAACCTGCACGTGACCCACGTGACGAGATGCCAAAGCCCATCCTTCGCAGTGACGTTTTGGAAATGAAAGACCTTCGCGAAGGTATGATTTTGAAGGGAACAGTTCGTAACGTTATCGACTTTGGTGTGTTTGTTGACATTGGCGTTCACCAAGATGGTTTGGTGCACGTATCGCAACTTTCCTCCAAGAAGTTTGTAAAGCACCCACTTGAAGTGGTAAAAATTGGCGACATCGTGGACGTAAAAGTTATGTCCGTGGATCTCAACAAAAAACGCATTTCCTTGACAATGAAGATTTAGTCACGTGCGCACGTGAACACATGTTGAAACGTGTGCATAGGATGTTGTTGGGGATGCGAAGACGAATATAGTTGCCCTATACAACGTTTGTATTGAGTTTGAGGTTGTATGCGGACAGCCGAGGACGTCTGTCCCTACACTACTAGATACAATCTGCAATATCTTGCAAGTATGGCTCACTTGGTTGCATGACGCATTGCGTTACCAAAGTGAGAGGCGTTGGGGAATAAAATCATAATCTTGTACAATCTATAAAGGAAACACTATGCCTCTTGTTGTTTGGACGGCCTTGGGTGTTGGTGGCGCAACCGTCATCGGCGCTCTACTGGGCGTTATATTCAAAAACTTAACACAAAAGCACTCCAAAATCTTTTTGGCGTTTGCGGGCGGAATTATGCTTGCAGCGGCGGTATTTGGGCTGATTTTGCCATCGTTGGAAAATGGTGGCGACTACGCCATCATCGTGACAATTTTGGGCATTTTTGCCGGTGCTGTTTGCCTAAATTTGGTAGACAAACTTACACCACACTTGCACAAAATGATGGGTGCGGACATCGAAGAGCACAAATCATCCAAACTGAACAAATTGTTGTTGTTTGTGATTGCTATTGCCATCCACAACCTGCCGGAGGGCATTGCTGCGGGCGTTGGCTTTGGTACTGATGACCAAAGCGCCGGCATACTGATTGCCGTTGGTATCGCGTTGCAAAACATCCCCGAAGGTATGGTTATCATTGCGCCAATGATTAGCGCAGGGGTATCCAAAAAGCGCGCGTTTGGTATTGCCGCTGTGACGGGCTTGATTGAAGTTGTTGGAACCTTTATCGGCTACTTTGCCGTGAAGGTTGCCCAAGTGATACTGCCCTTTGCGCTTGCGTTTGCCGGTGGCACAATGCTTTACGTTGTGAGTGACGAAATGATTCCGGAAACTCACTCCGACGGCAACAGCCGTGGCGTGACCTTTTCGCTACTAGTTGGTTTTTGCTTTATGCTACTTATGGACGTTTTGTTGGGCTAAGGCAAATGCAAACAAATCCGTCTTAGACGGAAGAAATCCATCTGCGATGGATGAAATCCTGCTGTGCAGGGTTTTGGATAACTTTAGTTAAAATAGAAAAGTGACGTTAGATGACGTCACTTTTTTTGTTGGAATGTTGCCGATATGAGGTTGGAATTTGGAATTTTAGGAAAAAACAAGAAAAATGACGACAAATTTTTCAATGGGTATTGACATTGGGCGGAAAATGTTATATTGTTAGGAGAGAATTGTTTTGTTGTCACAAAGGAGAAGCGGTATGAAGGAAGTAATTGCAAAACGCGACATCAGATTGAGCATACTGATACTGGTTGTGTGTGTCATTGGGCTTGTTAACGGCATACTTTGGGATGTGAAGGACTACCAATGGATACAATACATTTTGATTGGCGTAAATGCAATTGGCATACTGTTTGCAGGATTTATGCTGTTTGTTGTGCCTCGCAACGTGATTGAAAAACGTGACGAGCAATTGATACTTAACCTG
>JAFQSA010000011.1 GCA_017409765.1 Clostridia bacterium
ACGAATGTCAGAGTCAAAGTCTGATGCCTTACCGCTTGGCTATACCCCTATAAAATTGTGGGGTGAGCTATGGGAATCGAACCCACGACCTCCAGAGTCACAATCTGGCACTCTAACCAGCTGAGCTAAGCCCACCATATAATGGCGTGCCTGAAGGGATTCGAACCCCCGACAAACGGCGTAGAAGGCCGTTGCTCTATCCTGCTGAGCTACAGGCACAGGCAACTAAGATTTGGAGCGGGTGATGGGAATCGGACCCACGCGACCAGCTTGGAAGGCTGGGATTCTACCATTGAACTACACCCGCACTTCAACAGCTTTTACATTATACATTGTGGTCTAAAAATTGTCAACGATTTTGCACAACTTTTTTAGATTTTTTTTGTCTAATTTTTTGCTCTGTTTTTTGCCTAATTGTAGTGGTGTATTTCAAAGTTCTTGCATCACTTTAGTTTATTTTCGACTGCTTTTTGCAACCATTTCAAATAGTTATTTTATTTATAATTTATATCATATATATTATAATTTTGTTGACTCTTGTGGTTGACATTATGTACGCATTGGTTTATACTTTTGTAGAGAGGAAACTATTATGAAAAAAAGACTTGTTAGAGAATTTAATTTTTGGCGTTTCTTGGGCATTTTGGCACTTATTTGCACAATGTTCATGGTTTGGCTTTTGTGCTACGAGGCACTTAAACCCGGCGAAGATAGTAGCGAGACTTCTGGTAAAGTCGAAGAAGATATCAAAGATATCATTCCTGATATCCCCGATAACGATCAAAACTTTGAACTTGTGTCCATCAGATGTAAGCAAGCAAATGCATCCCGTGCAATTGGCACAAAGCTCACATTGACTTTTGCCTATACTCCAAGTCAAGCAACTGACAAGGCGCTTACATTTTCTTCATCCAATCCTGCAATTGCATCGGTAGACGAAAAGGGTGTGGTAACTTTCAATTCCTACGGCGAGTGCAAGATTACAGCGACATCTGTTGCTAAACCTAACATCAAAACAACATTCAAGGTTATTTGTTCTGGTGTTGCGGCAGGGGATATTTCCAATATCTACCCAACGTTTAGCGACGAGCCAAATGCACCAGCCAAGTACGAAGTACCCGAAGGTACATATTCCTACATTTGCTTTAGAGATTCTCAAGGTCAAGTAGTTTCCGTTGATACTCTCAAGATTGTGTGCCACGATTCCACGATTTTGCGCATGAGTGATACAAAGCACTTTGTTGCCATCAAACCCGGAACGGCCAAAATTACAGTAACAAACAAGTCAACAAAGCAAACAAAGGATATCAATATCACAGTTACCGAAAGTGATACCTTTGCTGCGCCAGAGTTTTTCGAGTTTGAAGAACACGTTTTGTACGTTAATACAAATACAAGCTTCAACCCACGTGACAATATTTCATCAATCCTTCCCGAAGGTGCAACTTTGGACAAGCGATTCTGTACAATCACTTGCACAAACAAGTCTTTGTTCGAAATTGCCGGCGAAACATACACAGCTGTTTCCGTTGGTGAAGCATGCTTCGTGTTTACACCCTACGCAAGTGTCGAAACATCTTTTTATAGAGTTGTAGTTGTAGAACCACTCCCTGAACAACTCACCATCATGGGACGTGACCGCATCATCTGTGATAAGGAATACCAATACACTGTATTCGATGGCGAGCGTGACTGCGACAAAATTAGTTGGTCTGTCGTAAAAGGTAAGGGTGTAACCATCACAGAGGAAGGCAAACTTATTGCTACTGAACTTGGCGACGTTATCATTCGTGCAACAAGTACACAAGACGAAAGTATATATGCGGACTTTAGAGTTAGAGTTTCTCCATACGAAAACTTCCACACTTATGTTCGCAAAATCTTTGGCCACTTTACCGCTTTTGCAATTTTGGGTGTAGGTTTTGCTGCTACATACTTCTTTCTTTTAGGACGTGCGCGTAAGATATCTCCGATTCTTGCATTGATTAGTAGTGCTGTAGTGGCTGCAATTACCGAAATATTGCAAATGCCAATCTTCACACAAAACCGTGGCCCAAGTGTCAAAGACGTTGTGCTCGACACGGAAGGCTCTGCGTGGGGTGTACTGGGCGCAGTTGTATTCATTTTGCTGTTCTTATTGGTTGTTAGACTTATTTCCAAGCGCAAGTACGAACAAATTAAGCTTGCAATTTCCAGATTGTCCTTCGGCACAATGTTGAAGCCTGCTAAAAAGGTGTTTGCTGATATCCAAGAAGAACCCAAGGCTGACCAAAGAAATCAACCTCAAGGTAAAAAGCAAAGTAAGCAACAACAAAACAAGCAACCTCAGAACAAGGGTAAAAACAAAAGATAACCTTTGGGAAATTTGCAAATAATATCAAACTAATTGCGTAAACAATGTTCTTTTTTCAAATTTTGTTGTTGATTAGTTGACAAAATTGAAAAAAGTGTATAAAATTGTCGCATAAATATCTAAAAACTTCGAAGAGAAGAGTAGTAAACGGGAAGTTTTACAGAGAGTTTCCACTTGGTGAGAGGAAGCAAACGGAAAGTTTATGAACATGGCCTCTGAGTTGAACTTTCGAGATGTAGGGAGTTTCGGGTTTGCCCGTTATAGCAATATGGCTTGTTAGAGCCGAAATAGGCCGTTTCTACGGCGAAAAAGGTTGGTACCACGTGATTTATTCTCGTCCTTGGAGTGTTTTCAAGGACGAGTTTTTTATTGGAGAAAATATGAGTGAACAATTCATTTTGAAAATTGAAAACCTAAGCAAAAAGTTTGGTACGCATCAAGTACTAAAAGATGTTTGCTTGGAAGTTGCCAAAGGAGATATCTACGGCATTTTGGGACTGTCTGGTGCGGGCAAATCTACGCTGGTTAGATGTATCAACGGTTTGGAAAAGTTTGACCAAGGCAAAATTGTCTTCAATGGCAAGGTTGTAACCTTTGACCGTGATTATCGTAGGCAAGTTGCAATGATCTTCCAACAATTCAACCTGCTAGATCAACGCACAGTTTTGAAAAACGTGATGTTGGCAGGGGAGTTGTTTGGCGAAAAGGATTGCAAAGAAAGAGCAATCGAACTGTTGAGTCTTGTTGGACTTTCCGACAAACTAGATTCCTACCCATCACAACTGTCTGGTGGACAACGTCAACGTGTTGCAATTGCTAGAGCGCTGATGTCCAATCCGCAAATCTTGCTGTGCGACGAAGCAACGTCGGCGCTTGACCCTGATACCACGCAACAAATTTTGGCTTTGTTAACAAAGTTAAATCGTGATTTGGGGCTTACAATCATCATGATTTCCCATCAAATGGACGTTATTGAAAAGATTTGCACCAAAGTTGCCATCATTGACAATGCACAAATTGTAGAAAGAGGCAACGCGCAAGATATCTTTTTGTTCCCACAAACGGATGTTTCCAAAAAGATTATTTACTCTGGTCACATCAATACGTCCGTTGACAATACAAAATTCCTAAAACTGATTTTCAATGGCGAAATTGATACGCCAATTGTTGCAAATATCATCCAAGATTGCAACATTGCATTGTCCATTATTTATGCCGACTCTAAAGTTGTGGATGGCAGAGTGTACGGACAACTGATTTTTACTATGCCAGCTGATGTAAAAGATGCGCAAAAGCTGTGCAAGTACTTAGATTTGAAACAAATTCACTACGAGGAGGTGGTAGCAAGTGAAATTCGATGACATTTTGACAATGATATTGGAAACACTGGCTATGGTGACCATCTCTGGCGCCCTTGCTTACCTTGTGGGTTTGCCCCTTGGTGTGTTGCTTAACGTTACCTCTCAAAAGGGCCTAAAGCCTTGTAAATGGCTCAATTTTGTTCTTAGTTTAGTTGTAAACATCTTGCGTTCCATCCCTTGTTTGATTGTTGTGGTGCTTTTGATGCCTACCGTACGTACCATTTTAGGTAGAGGTACAGGCGAGTGGTACACAATCATCATCCCATTGTTTGTGACGAGTTTCGGTTTTGTCGCAAGAATGGTGGAGCAATCTCTTGCCGAAGTGGACAAAGGCAAGGTGGAAGCGGTGCAATCTTTGGGTGGCACAAATTTTCAAATTATCACAAAAGTTTTGCTCCCAGAGGCTCGCAGTTCCCTCATTGGAGGACTTGCTGTAACACTTGTATCGTTGCTAGGATACACGTCTTTTGCCTATAATATCTCAGCTGGGGGAATTATCGCTGGTATTTGGCGTTACTACTCGCAAAATACGGGTGACTATCTCGAGCACCCTGTGTTTTGGATTATGATTATCATCGTTATTTTGCTTGTTCAACTCATTCAAGAACTTGGACTTGCCATTTCTAAAAAATTAGATAAAAGGAGAATTTTACAATGAAAAAAATCTTGGTAGTGCTTTTGGTTACACTTTTGGTTTTGTCAACTCTCAGTTTCGCCGCTTGTGGCGATCCCGCTAAAACAATCACTGTTTGCGCAAGCGAATTGCCTCACGCTGATATTTTGGAAAACTGTGTTGCAGACATCTTGAAAGAACAAGGTTACACTTTGAAGGTAGAAGTAATCGACTGGACAATTCAAAATGACTCGGTGGCTCAAGGCGACTACGATGCTAACTACTTCCAACACGTTCCTTATCTCAACACCTACACTGGCGCAGTTGAGCTTTTTGCATCTTGCAAAGTTCATTACGAGCCACTTGGCATCTACAGAGGTGGCCAATTTGCCATCAGTGCATCCCAAAATCGCATTGCAATCTGCGATGACGAGTCCAACGCTGTACGCGCATTGCAACTTTTGTATGCAAAGGGCTACATCACAGAGCTCCCTGTTGAAAACGAAAAGCTTGCATTTACCGGTTCTTCCGTTACAATTGGCAATGTCACAGTTGATTTGATTGCAGAAAACTTGCTTGTTGCATCCATGCCTGACTACAGATTTGTTTGCCTTCCTTGCAACACAGCTTTGACAGGCAATGTTGACCAAAGTTTGAGAGTTGATCAAGAAACAGATCCAGCGCTTGTTGCCGGCAATGCAAACGTTTTAGCGGCTCGCGTTGAGGACTACAAGAACAACGCAGAGTACAAAGCGAAGATTGACGCTTTGGTAAACGCACTTTTGTCCACAGAAGTTTCCAACTACGTAAAGGAAAAGTGGGGCGGTGCTATCACTTGTGATGGTTCCACACAAATTGACTTGCGTGGCTGATCTCGTAGCAGATTGTAACTGCTTTAATACTAACCCAAAAAATGTCGCACAAATAGGTGCGACATTTTTGTTTTTTGCGAGTAGGAATTTCTAAAAATAGGCAATTATTGATTCAAAATGTATAATTTTGCCCCAAAATTAGGTAGTTTTTGCTAATTTTTTAATAATTTAGTATTGACACAGTAGTTGAGTGGTGCTATAATTTAGTTACAATCTAAATAAAGGAGAATTTTACAATGTCAAAAAAATCCATCAACATGATTGATCTTTGCAACCTTGCTTGGGACCGCAGAACAAAACTTGCTCCATCCGAGTACTACACAAAGACAAAGAACTTGCTTTCCCACGCTTATGTAGAATACAAAAACATGTTTGTTGATTTCTGCAGAAACAAGGGCCAAGCTTACGAAGATCAAGTATTTTACATCTTCCAACACATCCTTGTATTCTTGATGATGTGCGACGACGACTTTTTGCAAGGCGAATACGATTGCTACAAAACATTCTGCGAATACGCTAATTTCGAGCCACTTACGGTTGACAGTGTTCGTCCTTTGTACAATCGTCTTACTGTAGACGATCTTTCCAAAGATATCTCCATCCTTCGCGACCTTCGTGGATACCTCAACGATCCTGATAACTACGAAGCAATGGTACAAGGTTTTTGCTACTTCTGCCTTTCCGGCGACAAAGCTATGGACGAAAACGAGTACTACATTTTGAGATGCTTCTTTGAATCTAGTGACTACTGCCCAGACACTTGGGAACAATTCAAACGCGAGTGGTAATTTACCTGCAAAAGACCAAGGACTTGACACAATTGTGCCAAGTCCTTTTATTTTGTTGTTTTATCTTAAGAAATGTGGTATAATTTTGTTATCATTGATGGGGAAAACGGCGATACGAGCGATTGTAGTATGGCTGTGGAGAGTTAGTCGGTATCTTGTCTTTTGAGGTAGAAGCCTACTAAAGCGAAAGAGATATACTGTATTTTGCTCAATTTCCCCAAAATTTAGATAGGTTAAATGGTTTATGAAATACGATATCATTTTGTTTGATGCCGACAACACTATTTTGGACTTTGACAAGGCGGAGTATCAAGCCCTTTGCCGTGCTTTTGCTGAGCATGGAGTGCAAGTGGACGATCGTCTTGTGGAAATTTACCGCAAAAACAATATTGCGCTTTGGCAACAATTGGAAAGAGGACTTGTTTCCAAAGATTACGTTTTGAACAACCGTTTTGTCAACACAGCAAAAGAGTTGCACCTCAAATGCGACATCTTGACAGTTTCTCGCAAGTACGAAGAGTACCTCCACGAAGGTTACTTTGTGATTGAGGGCGCTGAGGAGGTTATCCAGAGTCTAATTGATATGGGCGCAAAGTTATACATTGTAACAAATGGAGTGTTATCTATTCAACAAGCGCGAATGAAGGGGAGCGGTGTTGGCAAGTACTTTGTTGAACACTTTGTTAGCGAGCAAGTTGGCTACCCAAAACCAAAGATTGAGTTTTTCCAACATTGTTTTAGCCATATCGAAAACTTCGACAAGTCAAAAACTCTTGTCGTTGGCGACTCGTTGACAAGTGATATTCAAGGTGGTATCAATGCCGGTATCGACAGTTGTTGGTACAATCCCAATCACGAACAAAACACTCGCGGAATCCTTCCAACTTACGAAATTGACAACCTTGCAAAACTTTTTGATATTGTTAAATAGTTCGAGATTTGTCAAATACCTTTTGTCAAAGCAGGCAATCTAATTACTCGTTAAAATTGATTGCAAATCGATGCGACACGTTTGAAAAGTATCAAATGGAAATATACAACAAAAAAGAGATTAGGACTTCACCTAATCTCTTATTTTTAGTTGAATTTACAGTTTTTCTAGCAAATTTCTCAGCGCTCGGCCACGATGGCTTACAGTGTGTTTGTCTTCTGCGGTGCATTCGCCAAATGTTTTGCCAAGTTCGGTGGAGTAGAACAAACAGTCGTAACCAAATCCACCGTTTCCGCGTTCTTCTGTCAAAATTGTGCCATCAACTCGACCCAAAGCGGTAATGATGGTGCCATCAGGATAGCGAAGTGCAACGCAAGTTTCGAAGTAGGCGTTGCGGTTTGATTCGTTGCGGAGTTCAAAGAGAAGTTTTTTGCGGTTTTCTGCGCTATCGTGGTTGCCAGCATATCTAGCAGAATACACTCCTGGTGCGCCACCGAGTGCATCAACGCACAATCCGGTATCATCGCCAAGTACGGCATAGGGGGTGTGTTTTGCGATTTCGTTTACCTTGATTAGCGCATTTGCCAGAAAAGTGTCGCCATCTTCAACAGGGTCGCAATCTATGCCCATTTCTGCAAGGGAATACATTTCGTCAAA
Organism: Clostridia bacterium; assembly: GCA_017409765.1. GTDB lineage: Bacteria > Bacillota > Clostridia > Christensenellales > CAG-314 > Fimimonas. The sequence goes on from JAFQSA010000011.1 coordinate 7,576, forward strand.
TTTACCCTTCAAAATTTTCTTGATTTCTTCAATTTTGTGCGCATTATTGCTCGCTATCACCAGTTTCATCTTTGTCCTCGTAAAATACGATGTTTTTGTTCTTTGCTAAAAGAGCCTCTTTCATTTTGTCATACTTTGATGGAGCAATCAAAATACCTGCAATCACAGGGTCGGCTCCCTTCCAAATATAACTGATATACATCAAGCCTTCGGTGTAGACAATGTTTAGGATGTTTTCGTGGCGAATTCGGCCACCTAACAGGTCGAAAAATAGCAATTTGATGCGCAAGTGCTTGTCGTCCACGTGATAGTGCAAGGAAAGAAGGGCAGACATCATCAAGATTGATATGCAAGCAGTTGCAATTTGAATTTTTGCCTGAGCAAACGTCATGTTTAGGAATGTGTATGCGCCACAAAGTGTTATGATTGATAGCACAATCATTGCTATACTTAGCACAATTGACAAAATCATAACGATTTTTAGTAAAAAGTATTTTTTAGATAGTTGCAATGGAAATCTCATTCTGTTCCTTTGTTGCCACAACTGGCAAAACTACTGTTTGTTTTGCATATATTATACCCACAATTTTTGCCTGTGTCAAATGTTGACACGGAAGTGAGGGGGAAATATGCAATATATCAACTACGATGCAATCATCAAAAATGCGCATTACTTCAAAAGTATTTTGGGCAACACCAAACTTTGTGCCGTTGTTAAATGCGATGCTTATGGGCACGGATTGGAACGTGTTGCAAGTTGTTTGTGCGATATTGTTGACTATTTTGCCGTAAATGATGTAAGTGAAGCGCAAATTGTATCAAAATATCGCAAAGACGTGCTGATACTGCTCCCGCAAGACAGTCGCAATGCCAAAATTTCTATTCAAAATGGGTTCATTCTCACATTAGACAGTTTCGATACATTGCAAATTTTGTCTAACTTTCCCAATAGTGTCGTGCGAGCTCATATCAAAATTGATAGTGGAATGTCGCGCCTCGGTTTTAGATTGGAGGATCTACCTAGATTATTATCGTTACTTGATGGCAAAAAAATCATAATTGAGGGTATTTTTTCGCATTTTTATAGCGAAAACCAAATTTTTTGCCAAGAACAGTTGAATTACTTTGAAAAATGCAGTAAAATAGTATCGAGGAAGTTTGGCAATATTACCAAGCACATCGCAAATACAAGCGGTGCGACGCTTAGTTCTAAATATCATTTGGATATGGCTCGAGTTGGTCTTGGCTTGTATGGCTACGGCGCACCAGATTTGCAGGTCGCCAAAACTGTGACGGCAAAGGTTGTTGCCAAAAAGAAACTTTCCAAGGGTAGTGTCGTTGGATATGGCGCCACCTATACTTGCGACAAAGATATTGACGTTGCAGTAATTGATATTGGCTATGCCAAGGGTTACGTTCGCAGTTTGCGCGAGCCAATTGTAAAGATTGGTAACGTTTTTGCTAGCGTGATTGGCAATATTTGTATGTCGATGTGCATGGTGGACGTCACGGGAATTTCTGTCAGCATTGGCGACGAGGTCGTTGTTCTTGGCGAAGGCGTAAATCCGTCCACCGACAATACAATAATATATCAACTACTGTGCAATTTGAGGTAAAAATGAGGGTTATTGCAGGAAAATACAAAGGTCGTGTGTTGCAGTCGGCGGGAGATAGTACTCGTCCAACTTTGGACCGTACCAAAGAAACACTTTTCAATATCCTGCAAATGCGTATTGCAAATTCTACTGTGTTGGATTTGTTTGCGGGTAGTGGACAAATTGCCATCGAGTGCCTAAGTCGTGGCGCAAGTCGTGCAATTTTGTGCGATAACGACCGCATAGCGCAACAGGCAATCAAAGCAAATTTTGCAAAAATTGGTGTAACGCCTGAACTTTACAGTTGTAACTACAAAAGTTGCCTTGCAAATATCTCAAAAGGCACACTAGATTTGGTTTTTGTCGACCCGCCTTATGCATCTGGCTACTACAAGGATGTGTTGGAAACAATTTCCAATGCGGAATTACTTGCGGAAAATGGTATTGTCATTTGCGAGCACTCATTTGACGTTGCTTTGCCAAGTGAAATTGGCGCTTTGCAAGTGTATGATGAACGAAAGATTGGTAGTGTAAAATTTACTTTTTACAAAAGGAGGGAAGTATGTCAATAGGTGTTTTTGCTGGTTCATTTTGCCCTGTTACAAAAGGTCACGTTGATGCGATTGAAAAATCCGCAAAACTCGTGGACAAGCTATACGTTGTGATGGGTGTTAATGTTGCCAAAAAGTACGCAATTGGTATCGAAGCGCGTCTTGGCATGCTAAAACGTGCCTTGGAGCATATCCCCAATGTGGAAATTTGCGCTCACGATGGTATGATGACGGATTTTTGCAAAAAAGTTGGCGCAACCGTGATGATAAAATCTATCCGCAATGCAATGGATTTGCAATCGGTAATTGACCTTTGCGATATCAACGAAACCTACTGGGATGGCGAAACCGTGTTTGTTGTTGGAAGTAAGCAATACAGACACGTTTCCAGTTCTCTTGTTCGTGAACTTGCTAGTTTTGGACAAGATTTTTCTCAATATGTGCCGGAAAATTGTCTAGAAGAAATTACTAAGTATTTGGTTGGTTAAAAATGTTTACACAACAAAAGAAATTGCCATCGGCGGTCGAAATCAAATCGGCGTTGCCTTTGGATGATCAACTTAATAGTTTGAAATTGAAATTTGACGAGCAATTGCGCCAAAATATGCAATCAAAGCAAAAATTGGTTGTAGTTTGTGGCCCTTGTTCTGCTGATGATCCTGTTGCAGTTGGTGAATATGTGTCAAAGTTGAAACAAATTGCTGACAAATGCCCCAATTTGCTTGTTGTTGCGCGTATTTACACAACAAAGCCACGCTCAAACGGTCTTGGTTACAAAGGTCTTTGTTTTGGCGATGATGGCAAAGATATTGCAAAGGGTATTGTTTTGTGCCGTCAAATGATGATAAGTTGCATCAAGGCTGGTTTGCCTGTTGCCGACGAATTGCTGTATCCGGAACTTTATCAATATTTTGATGATTTGGTCAGTTACAGTTTTGTTGGCGCGCGCAGTAGCGAGGATAGTTTACATCGTGCGTTTGCATCCAGTTTGGATGTTTGTTGTGGAGTTAAAAACTCCACCGATGGAGATGTGGACAAGTTGCTCCAATCTTTGCAAGCAATTTCCTTGCCTACGGTGTTCCCCCACAGCGGATGTCAAATGGAAACAAGTGGTTGCAAATTTGCTCACGTTGTGCTCCGTGGTGGCAGTTTGGATGGTAAGTATCTGCCCAACATTGACAAAAGTAGTGTTGCAAAACTAAAACAAGGACTACAGTCCCTTGGCCTTAACGATTTTGTGATGGCTGATTTGAGTCACGCAAACAGCCAAAAGGTAGCTCAAAATCAAATTGATAACGCCAAAATGGCAATTTTGGACGAAAATATCAATGGTATCATGATGGAAAGTTACCTCTCGGATGGAAGTGATGGCAATACCTATGGAGTATCAAAAACCGACCAATGTTTGGGGTTTGATGATACTGCAGATTTACTCTTGATGCTCAACGAACAATTTGCACAAAGGAACGCCTAGTAGTGTAGTGATGTATTGTTTGCGATTGTCACGCCGTTGCAAATGGCATTTGTCGCTATTTTTTAGTGCGTTTGTTAAATGCTATGCTGTGCAGTTTGGTAATTTGAAGTTTGCAATGTGCATCTATTAGTTGCGATATTGTGTGTCGATTTCGGTATTGACATATTATAGATAAAGTGTTATAATTATCAAAGGAACCAGCTGACTGCAGAGGATGTTGGCTCCTTTATGCTTTTGGGGTGAAAATTTTATGATTAAAAAGGAAAAATTTGCGCTTTCTACAACGCAAATTATCGCTCTAAGTTTTTTGGTAACTATTTTGGTTGGCAGTATACTGCTGGCGTTACCAATTAGTTCTGCCAATGGAGAGGCTGTTCCGTATATTGATGCGCTTTTTATGGCTACCACATCAACGTGCGTGACAGGGCTTGTTACGCTTCCTACCGTTTCCACTTGGAGTTTGTTCGGTCAAATCGTAATATTGCTACTGATACAAATTGGTGGGTTGGGTGTCATCACAATTATGTCGGGAATAATGCTTCTTTTCCACAGGAAAATGGGGCTAGGTCACCGACTACTCATACAAGATGCTTTTAACCTAAACACAATGTCTGGCTTGGTAAAGTTTGTCAAAAAGGTATTGTTTGGCACGCTTATTATAGAAGGAATTGGCGCTTTGCTTTACATGATTGTGTTTATCCCAAAATTTGGTGCAAAAGGTATATGGATATCTATATTCAATTCGGTGTCAGCTTTTTGTAACGCAGGTATCGACATTATTGCAGAAAACAGTCTTTGCGACTTTGCAACCAACCCTTTGGTAAACATTGTTACTTCTATACTTATCGTGTTGGGAGGCATTGGCTACATTGTTTGGTGGGATGTTATTCGTGTTGTAAATAGTCGTTCATCAAGGAACAAAAAGATATTTAGGCACCTAACGTTGCATTCCAAGATAGCAATCACTTTTACTTTAGGGCTAATTTTTGTTGGCGCGTTCCTGATATTAATTTTTGAATACAATAATCCTACCACCATAGGAAACCTGTCATTCTTTGACAAAATTCAGGTTGCCTTGTTCCAATCTGTCACAACAAGAACAGCGGGATTTGCAACAATTCCACAGGAAAATCTTACAGATGCATCTACGATTGTATCTCTTGTGTTGATGTTTATAGGCGGATCGCCTGTAGGTACTGCGGGCGGTGTAAAGACTGTGACAATTGCCGTTTTGGTTTGTTCTGCGTTTGCTACAATCCGCAACAAAAACGATGTAACCATGTTTGGTCGTCGTATTTCCGAAGATTTGGTTAGAAAATCGGTTGCGGTGATGGTGGCATTTGTTATGATAGGTGTAACGTCGAGTGTGCTTTTGATGGCGACAAATGATGTGTCTGCTATTGATGCCTTGTACGAAGCGATCAGCGCTACAGCGACTGTTGGCTTGTCGAGGAATATAACTGCAATGCTAAACTTGTGGGGCAAGTTAGTTATTATAGTGACAATGTACTTGGGAAGAATTGGCCCCATAACCCTTGCGGTCATGTTTGGAAGTAAGCCACAAGGACAAAATTTGATATCTGAACCAGTTGAAGACGTTAGTATTGGTTAATGGAGGTTATTATGAAAGTAAAAAAGACATATGCAGTATTCGGTTTGGGACGATATGGCATAGCCGTTGCGAGAGTTCTTGTGGAAAATGGCATGGAAGTTCTTGCTGTTGATTCCGACCAAAGAGTGGTCAACTATGCCGCAACATTTTTGCCAGTCTGCAAGTGCGCTGATGTGGCTGATGCTGAAGTGATAACCAAATTGGGCATAAGTAATATTGACACGGTAATAATTTGCATGGCAAGCAATCTTGAGGCAAGCGTTATGGCCGTAACACTTTGCAAAGAGGCAGGTGTTAAGACTGTCATTGCAAAATGTTCCAATGAAATGCAAAAAAAGATATTGCTTAGGGTAGGTGCAGATCAAGTAGTTTTCCCCGAGACGGAATCAGGTGTGCGCCTAGCAAAGAACCTGCTCAGTTCGGGATTTATTGATATGATATCCTTATCTGAAGACGTTTCAATCGTGGAAATTGACGTAAGAAAGGAATGGTGTGGCAGAAATTTGATAGACTTGAATTTGCGTAAAAAATATGGCATTAACATCGTTGCTATCAAAAAACACGACAAGGTTACTGTAGACGTCAATCCAGAACAAGCACTTGATTCGGACACAACGTTGATTGTTATTGCAAACACCGCAAAATTGGAAAAGTTAAAGTAAAAGCGTGCTACATTGGCGCAAAGTGACGTTCAATTTCCCTAATCAGGGTGTCGAATTGAAATTTTCGCTTTTTACAGAAAAATTACGCCTAACACAAAGGCAAAAATCGTCGCAAAAGCACATTGAGTGCACTTCATTTTTATCAAGCTGCCAAACTTGACGCCTTTTTGAGATACAAAAGCGAAACATTGCAACGAAACACAAAGTCCTCCAAAGGCCAATAGTGCCGATGAGCAAACTGTTGCCGAGAGGATATCGCAGGACGAACAAATCTTCAATATTCCGCTTGTCATCTCTAGTAGGCCAATTGCAAAAAATAGTGCAGGATGGTTTGCTATGGATTGTGGTAATAACGATCGAACAATTTCCGTCAGCATAAAGAACAGAGCAATTAGTGCGCCCACTGTCAAAACGGCAAGGATGGAGTTTGTGAGCGTTGTTGCAAATTCTTTACTATCCCAGTCTAGCTGTTTGGGGGCAAATGCGATGCTTTGTCGGCGAGTGTAAAGTAGCCCGTTTAGTAGCATTGCAACTAGTTGAGATGCGCAAATAATTAGTGTAGCAGTAGTGTTGCCAATTGCTATGCCAACAGTTGCAACTAGAAAAATTGGGCTAGGGGTTGAGCAAAAACTGCACAAAATTGTTGCTGTCTTTTGGTCGATGTTTTGCTCGGATATTGCTCGCGCACCAACAGGGTAACCGCACAAAAAACTTGTCAAAAACAAGCTGTCGCATCGAATGTTGAACAACGCTTTTGTTATGGAAAATTTGCCAAACTTGCAGTTTCTCGTAAAGAGTGTTGTTAGTAGTGCAAACGGAAAAATTACCGGCAAAACATTGTGAGCCCACACCGTTATCCCGTCAACAAATGCTTTTGAATATCTTGCTGGCTGAATTGCAAAGCAAACAATTATGGTAAAATATAGCATTGCAATGATAGTATTTATTAGGGATTTTTTCATAGTATTTGGATATTTCTAAGAACCACTCATTATTCGCATTTTTTGTAAAATTTACCGATTTTAGTCTTATTTTTACATAACAATGCTAAAAATGCCTGGTTTATATAATACTATGACAGACATACAATATCAAAATTGCGTAAAAATAGCCCGACTGAACAAAATTCAGTCGGGCGTTTGTTTTGACTTTGGATCGTCAACTAAATTATGAATTACATTTTTTTGTTGGGCGACTAGTCGATCTTTTGCAATTTGGTTGGCGCTTTCTTTCCGCTAAAGGATAGGTAAAGTTTGTCAGCGGTTACTGTAAAACTGTCATCAAGTTGGTCGTTGCAACGTTGCAAAAGTGCAACTGCATCCGTTCTAATTGCCAACACTTTTGTTTGGATTTCGCCATCGCGCGCAAGGCACATATCAAACTCTTCGATACCCAAAATTGACCGCAAAATTATGCGTTGTATTTTTGCCCGTGTGTAGCGCTTGCTCTTGATTTGTTCCACAAGAGTGTCGTAGCCAAGGTGCTTGTCTGCCTTGTAAATTTTGTTGTTTAGCCCCTCGGCAACACCGTCGATTTTGGATAGTGCTTGAGAGTCTGTAATCGCCAAGTGATGGCAGGCGAATTGGCAAAACTTTTCTTCAATGTTGTCGTCGATGTCTGTTTCAACAAAATCGAAAGTAAACTTGTTTCGCAAAGTTATATCCTTGCGTAGTGCAGTTGAACTTGCGTATTCAACCCCTTCGCCGTGGTAATTGTCTTCTCTCTTTATTGTGATTGGTTTGATTTTGCTACCAATTTTCTTGATGGCTCTAATGTACTCAATGGCCAATGTATTGTTTGGGCTTTGCAAGATGTCACTATTTACCGCAAGGCTAACTGCTTTTGGGTAGCTATTGCCTTGGGCGAGGTAAGTTTGAATTTTCTCATTGATGCTTTCGTCGTCCAACAAATTTGCAATTTCTTGCAATTTTTCTATGTCGCCACACTCGCTACCAAACACAAGGCAGTCGGCGCCAAGTTGATTTGCAATTTTAACTCCGCCATAGGCAAAATCTTCTGCTGACGACGTCGCAAAAACAGTAGGCAATTCCACGACAATGTCTGCACCGCAAAGTATGGCGTGACGGGCGCGGTCGTACTTGTCTGCGCAAGCGGGCATACCACGTTGGACAAAGTTTCCACTCATGACGCATACAACCTTTTCGGCAATTGTTTTTGCATAGTCGATCAGTCGTTTGTGACCGGTGTGTATGGGATTAAATTCGCAAATTATTGCGGCAATTTTCATAACTTTATTTCCTTTGATTTGCTACTTTTCTATTTACAATAATTTTTATTTGTGATATAATTTCTTTTAGTGGGGCAAAATTGATATCTATGATATCACTTTTGTAACAAATTTGTGTTCAAATTGTTTGCTCAACCATTATACACCAAATTTTGTAAAAAATAAAGCATTTCTTCAAGGAGAAAAGTTATGAACATTCTAGAACAAATCAAACAAAAAGCAGCACAACTCCAAAAGACAATCGTTCTTTGTGAAGGCGAAGATAGTCGTGTAGTTAAAGCAGCACAAGATGCAACTCGCGAAGGTATTGCAAAAATCGTTTTGATTGGCGATGAAGATGCTATCAAAGCAGCAAACCCAGACGTTGACCTTACTGGTGTTACCATTGTAAACAACCTCACTAGCGAACGTTTGCCAGAATATATTGCAAAACTTTGCGAACTCCGCAAGTCCAAGGGTATGACAGAAGAACAAGCATCCGCTCTTTTGAAAGATGGCACATACTTTGGCGCAATGATGCTCAAAATGGGCGAGGTTGACGGTCTTGTTTCTGGTGCTTGCCACTCCACAGCAAACACACTCCGTCCAGGTCTTCAAATCATCAAAACTGCTCCTGGTGCAAAAGCCGTTACAAGTTTCAACTTGATGCTTTGCCCACCACAAGGCAATCAATATTGCCCAGATGGTTTGGTTGTTTTTGCTGACTGCGGTTTGAATCCAACATACACCTCCGAAGGTCTTGCTGATCTTGCTATTTCCACAGCAAAATCCGCAAAAGCAATTGCCGGTATCGATCCAAAGGTTGCAATGCTTTCCTTCTCTTCCAAGGGTAGCGCAAAGCACGACAACGTTAGTATGGTTGCAGAAGCAACACGCATTGCTCAAGAAACTGCTCCTGAACTTAAAATTGACGGCGAATTGCAATTTGACGCAGCAATCGTTCCATCCGTTGGCGAAATGAAGGCAAAGGGTAGCCCAGTTGCTGGTCACGCTAACGTATTTGTATTCCCTGACTTGCAATCTGGTAACATTGGTTACAAAATTGCAGAACGTCTTGGTGGCTTTATGGCTGTTGGTCCAATCTGCCAAGGTTTCGCAAAACCAATGAACGACCTTTCTCGCGGTTGCAAAACAGAGGATATCGTTGCTTGCGTAGCAATCACAGCACTTCAAACACAATTTTAGGAGATAAATATGAGCAAAATTTTGGTAATAAACTCTGGTAGTTCATCTTTGAAGTACCAACTTATCGATATGAAGGACGAAAGTGTTCTTGCAAAAGGTATTTGCGAACGTATCGGTATTGCTAACTCTAACTTTGTTTACAAAGCACACGGTCAAACAATTGAGCAACTTGTAGATATGCCTAACCACAACGTAGCAGTTAAACTTGTTTTGGACAAGTTGACAGATGCTGAAGTGGGCGTTATTGCATCCATGGAAGAAATTGATGGTGTAGGCCACCGTGTTGTGGCTTCCGGCGAAGCATTTAAGGTTCCAACATTGGTAACACCCGAGGCGATGGTGCTTATGGAAGAAATCAAGGACTTGGCTCCACTTCATAACCCAGCGGCTATCGTTGGTGTAAATGCCTGCCTTGCACAAATGCCAAACACACCAATGGTACTTGTTTTTGATACAGGTTTCCACTTTACAATGCCTGACTATGCATATATGTACGCAGTTGACTACGCACACTACGAAAAATACAAGATTCGTCGTTACGGTGCTCACGGTACAAGCCACAAGTTTGTAGCACAAGAAGCGGCAAAATACCTTGGTAAGGATATTGCTGATCTCAAAATCATCACTTGCCACCTTGGTAACGGCTCCTCCATCTCCGCAGTAGAAGGGGGAAAGTGCATTGATACATCCATGGGATTTACTCCACTTGCAGGTGTTGCAATGGGTACTCGTAGTGGCGATATCGACTACGCTGCAGCAGAGTACATTGGACGTAAAGAAGGTATGGATATTTCCCAAACTTTGACATATCTCAACAAGAAGTGCGGTATGCTTGGTCTTTCCGGGGTAAGTAGTGACTTTAGAGATTTGGCAAAGGCAGCAGACGAAGGTAACTACCGTGCTAACCTTGCTTTGGATGTATTTGCATACGGTACAAAGAAGTACATTGGCGCATATTCCGCAGCGTTGAATGGTGTTGACGTTATCGTATTTACTGCTGGCGTTGGCGAAAATGATGCTGACGTTCGTCGAAGAACTCTCAAAAACTTGGATTACCTTGGAGTTAAACTCGATCTTGAAAAGAATGCAAACTGCCCACGCGGTACTATTGCGGAAATCCAAGCAGACGACTCCAGAGTTAAAATTCTTGTAATCCCAACAAACGAAGAAGTTGTAATAGCTCGCGAAACAATGGCTGTTGCAAAGTTGTCTTAAATCGTTGACAAATTGTTAATAAATTAGTATAATAATGGCTGTGCATAGTAAAATTGTAATTGATTTGACGGAAAACCTTGCAAATATAGGCGAACCGCTGATGTTTCAAGGCGAATTTGCCTTGTCAAGCGACTTGTTGCCATATCCACAAGCAACTTTGACAAAAGTAGAAGTAGACTTTGATGTTACATTTGAAAATCCAAACGTTTTTATCGAAGGAGAAATTACCTGCTTTATCGAAGGTATTTGCGACAGATGCCTAGCAAAAGTTTCCAAACAAATCTACTTACCATTTGAACAAACATTTTACAAAGATAGTGCAGCGGACGAGGATGCGTACATCTACTCAGGTAGTAAACTGGACGTAACCAAAGCCGTGTGCGACGAAATTGTGTTGTCCCTTCCATTGAGCTTTTTGTGCAAGGAAGATTGCAAAGGCTTGTGTCACAAGTGTGGTACAGACTTGAACAAACAAACGTGCAGTTGCGACACCACACCTGACAACGCTTTTTCTGTACTAAAAAATTTAAAATTCTAACGGAGGTGCATCACAATGGCAGTACCCAAGAGAAAAACATCTAAACAAAGAAAACACACAAGAGCAGCTAACTGGACAGCGACTGCTCCAACTTTGGTAGAATGTCCTCAATGCCACGAACTCAAGGTTGCTCACAAGGTTTGTGATTCTTGTGGCTACTATGATGGCAAACAAGTTGTTGAAGTAACAGCAGACAACAAATAATTGATTCTATCAAAATACCATTTGGTAAATAATTAACCACCGATTTTGTCGGTGGTTTTTATTTTTCTGTGAAACAATTGGCTAAAATGGGGCATTTTTGTGAAACAACACACATTTATTGCGCCAATCTATTGCAAAATGTAATCAAAAGGTATATAATATAAATGTATAATGATAGTTATGTGCAAAAATAGCGCATAACTTTAACGCTGACTGATTGCAAACTGTTTGAAGTTTTGTCTAAACCTGATACAACAAATATTTTGCGACATTGGAGTAACGCATGATTGATATTAAATCAATTGAAAGGATAATAGGTTACACCTTTCAAAATAAAAGCCTACTCATACAAGCATTTACCCATCCATCGTACGCACATATGACAGGTATGTTGGATAACGACCGTATGGAATACCTTGGCGATGCAATTTTGGATGATGTGGTTTCCATCTACATCTACAACGCGTACCCACAGTTGGACGCTGGCGACCTTACCAAATTGCGCGCTACAATTGTTTCGGCGCAAGGGCTAAAACCTATCGTAAAGGAAATGGGATTACTCAAACATCTGCTTGTTGCTGATGGTGCTGACGTTATCAAGCGCCTTGGCAAAAAAATTGAGGCAGACTTGTTTGAGGCTGTGCTTGGTGCTATCTATCTTGATGGTGGCTATCGCGAGGCGGAAAGATTTGTTTTGCACTTTTTGAAGGGTATTTTGGACAATCGAGTTTTGGAGGACGGTCAAAAGGACTACAAAACGCCTTTGCAAGAGTACTGCCAAGAACGTAAATGGACAATTTCCTACAAATTTGTTAGCCAAAGTGGCCCACAAAACAAACCTACGTTTACGTTTGCTTTGTATATAAATGATGAGTTTTGCTGTGAAGGCACAGGTCTAAGTAAAAAGTCCGCACAACAAGATGCAGCAAAGAAATACTGTACTAAATGGAGAATTGAATAGTGCTATATTTGAAAAAAGTCGAAATGTACGGCTTCAAGAGTTTTGCCGACAAAGTAGAACTAAAATTTGATCAACCTATTACTGGTATCGTTGGACCAAATGGTTGCGGTAAAAGTAATATTTCCGATGCTATCCGCTGGGTACTTGGTGAACAAAGTACAAAAAACCTGCGTGGTAAGCACATGCAAGACCTTATCTTTAACGGTACTGACTCTCGCAAGTCTATGAGCTACTGCGAAGTGTCCCTCTACATGGACAACACAACTCGCATTTTCCCATTGCCAATGGACGAAGTTGTCATAAGTCGTAAACTTTACCGCAACAACGAAAGTGAGTACCTTTTGAATCGAAACGTCGTTCGTTTGATGGATATCAAAGAACTTTTGCGTGGTGTTGGTCTTGGTAAGGAAGGTTACTCCATTGTTGGACAAGGCCGTATGGATGCAATCTTGAATGCCAAGCCAGAGGATCGTCGTGCAATTTTCGAAGAAGCGATGGGCATTTCCACCTTCCGTGTAAAAAAGGTTGAAACTGAGCGTAAGTTGGAAAGAACCCGTTTGAATATGGACAACTTGATGATTATTGTTGAGGAAATCAAGCGTCGCTTGCCCGAACTTAAGCGTCAATCTACCAATGCTAAAAAGTACATCGATTTGTACGATCAACTTAAGCATCACGAAATTAACGCGTATATCTACAGTTATGACAATGCGAGCCAACAAAAGGATGATTGTCGCAAAAAGTTGGCAGGTTTGCAAGAAGAACAAAACTACAAGAGCGCGTTGTACGTTGATGTTAACGAGCAATATGACGAAATGTTCCACAAGCGCAACAACATTGATGCAGAAATCACCGCATTGAGAGATAAGCAAGTAGAACTTGCCGTTGTTGTAGAACGTAATTCCGGCGAAAAGAACGTCGTACGCGAAAAAATCAACAATGTAAAGCGCGAAATTGAAACAATCGAGCAACAAATTGTTGATGCTGGTGCAGAAATTGATAACTTGATTGCTGGTAATGACCAACTTAAGTCAACAATTGTTCATCGCGAAGGGGATAGAGATCAACTTCAACAAGAAATTTTGCAAACAAACGATAAGTTTGCGGCGGTTTCTCGTAGAGTTGACGAAATCCAACGTAATTTGGATGATCTTCGCGGAAAACTTGAAGAAGTTTTGGCATCAACCGCTAAGCACTCTAGTGCTATTGCTGGTTTTGAGGCGGAAATCAAGACATTGTCCGACCGTCTTGTAGAGATTGCTGAAAAGGAACAAGAACTTTCCTTGAGATTGCAAGAAAATGCCGGCGAAGAAGGTGACTTGATTGTTAAGTACGATGAACTTCGCAAACTTAAAGAGCAATTGGACAAGCAAGCGCAACAACTCAAACAACAAGTAAAGGATTTGGAATACCAACAATTTAATTTGAGTACCGAGCTTCAACGTAAACATCAAGCCTACTCGAGTGAAAAGGGCGGTATCGATATGCTCAAGGACTTTGTATCTAGTTATCGTGGATACAATTCCTGCATCCAAAACTTGATGAACGATGCAAAGCACGATAGTCAACTCAATTCTCACATCTGTGGTGTTGTTGCAAACTTAATCAAAGTTCAACCACAATTGCGTGTTGCTATCGAAACTGCACTTGGTGGTCGTTTGCAAAACATTGTTACCAAGACGGAAGAGGATGTAAAATACCTCATCAACTATCTCAAGATCAACGACTACGGTAAGGCAACATTCTTGCCGGTATCATCCATGAAACCACATGGAATTGATCGTGCGGACGTTTTGAAGGAAAAGGGCGTGCTTGGTGTTGCAAGCGAACTTATTTCCTACGACAAGTACTACTCCAATGTTTTCGAGTCCTTGCTTGGCGGTATTGTTATTGTAGATACATTCGATAATGCTGTTGCTTTGTCCAAAAAGTATCACTACGTTCACCGTATGGTAACACTCACTGGCGAACGCATCAATAACGACGGTTCTTTGGAAGGTGGTAGTAGCAAAAAGCAAGCAACAAGTTTGCTCTCTCAAGAAACTCAAATTGAGGAGCGCACACAAAAACTTGCTCAACTTTTGCAACAACTCAAAGAAACGGAATCTCAAAAGCAACAATTGGACAAGCAGTTGGAAAATGCTCGTCAAGAGTACTCTGCTTTGTTGGAAAAAATCAGCCAAGTTACCGTCGATATTGCAACCTATCGCGAAAAGATTGAAACATCTAACACGCTTAGTGGTGCTGACAAGAAAAACATCTTGGGGCTTTCTAACGACAAGGAAAAAATCGACCAACGTTTGGCAACTTTGCAACGTTCTATCGAAAAAACTCTTGCATACATTGATGATCTCAAGTCCGCTGAGGAAAAACTTCGTGACAAGATTGCTCGCATGACGGAAACGCTCAATGCGGAACTTGCTGCAAAGGAAGTTATTCGCAATTCACTTACCGATCGAAACCTTCGTTTGGCGGTTTTGACATCCAATATCGAGAATTTCAAACACGAAATTGCTGGCAACGACAAGCAAATCCTTGCATTGCAAGAAACAATCAGCCTCAAAAAGAACTACATTGGTCAATTGACTGCTTCACTTGATATTCTTTACGAAAGACTTAACGAAAGCACAACTGATACGACTTTGCAAGCGGAAATGGATGCGCTTTTGGAGCAAATCAAGTCTACCGACAAGATGAAGTTGGATATCGAGATGCAATTCCAAATGCTATCCGAACAACGTATGCAATTGTCTAACGAGTTGGAAAAACTAGTTGGTGCAATCGACCACGAAACGTACGTTTTGGGTAAGATTGACGACGACTTGATGGCTCTTCAAGAACGTGTATTCCAAGAATACGGTGTTACATATTCTGCAGCAATGCAATACAAGGTGGAAGACTACGACTTTGAAGGTGGCAAAAATGCTATTGCCGAACTCAAACAAGCATTGCAACGCTTGGGTAGTGTAAACGTAAACGCTATCCAAGAACTTGCGGAAACTCAAGAGCGTTATGATGACTACATGAACCAAATTGAGGACCTCAAAAAGGCGCAAGACGACCTTGGGGCGGCGCTGAAGAGTTTGACTGCTGATATCGAAGTTCGCTTTGAAGAAGGCATGAGTCAAATCAACGACAACTTCAAGATGGTATTTAGAGAGTTGTTTAACGGTGGTTTTGCTCGTTTGACAGTAGAAAAAGATCCAAGCAAGTCCTCACTTGACTACGGTGTAGAAATTGAGGCGCAACCACCAGGAAAGAAATTGCAAAACATTTCGTTGCTTTCCGGTGGCGAACGCACAATGACATCCGTTGCAATTTTGTTTAGTATTCTTAAGTACAACCCAATGCCTTTCTGCGTATTGGACGAAATTGAAGCGCCTTTGGACGATGCCAATGCGGAGCGCGTATCCAAGTTCTTGCGCAAGTTCTCGGCATCAACTCAATTTGTCGTTATCACCCACAAAAAGCCAACTATGGAAAATGCCGACGTATTGTATGGTGTAACCATGGAAGAAAAGGGTGTATCTAAGATTGTTTCCGTAAAACTTACCGAAGCGATCAAGCAGGCTATGTAGTGTAGTGTACCAAACTTTTGTTGCGATACCAAATGTCGCAATGAAAGAATCTCAAGTGTTCGCGTGCCACTTATACTTCATATCAAAATAATACCAAAAACTAAAAGCAAGATGACAAGATTGCCATCTTGCTTTTTTGTGTAATTTTGTATGACGATGCTTGCGTGGGTGATTATTAGGTGGTGTTGTTTGCCACTTTGTCTGATTTTGTGATGCCTAAAATTAGGTTTTTGTCATCGTGCTAAACAATGAGAGTAAAGTGAAAGTTTTAACAATTCTGCACCTTGCAAGAGTGCTGAATAGCAAAAATCGCGCAAATTTAGAATACTATGTCAAGCATAATAACAAAAAAGCAACTTAAATGCATACGATTTTGACTATTGCTCAAACTAAAAACACTTTTGAGGTGTTTATGAAAAGGCAAAGAATTTTTACTTTATCCGTTCTTATAGTACTGTTTGTCGCATCGATTTTGCTGAGTTTTAGCCATCAAGTTTCCAATGCTGATGGCACAAACTTTAGCGATTTTAGAGATAATATCACCGATTTATTCATTCCAGAAACGTCAGGCAAAATTACCGAGCAAGTCTATCTTGGTGGGTATCCTTTGGGGCTTACAATAGATGGCGATGGTGTTACTGTTGTTGGTCTAAACGAGTTTGTTGGCGCTGACGGTAAACTGTGTTGTCCTGCTCAAAGTGTAGGCATTGCAGTTGGCGATACTATTGTCGAGTTGGATGGACGCAAAATTTTTTCCTCACAAAAACTCATTGAAGTTTCCAAAGGTGTAAAAGGTAAAAGTGTCAAAATCAAATTTGTACGTAATGGGCTTGTGATGGAAAAGCAAATTGCTCCCATCAAAGACTTGTCTAGTGGTGCCTATCGATTGGGACTTTGGACGCGTGATGCATCTAGTGGTGTAGGGACTTTGACCTATGTTCGCAAAAATTTGTCTTTCGCTAGCCTTGGTCATCCTATTTGTGATCCCAAAGGTAACATTGTAAAATGTTCCAATGGTGGTGTTTTTGCATGCAATATCGACGGCATCAAAAAGGGGCAACAAGGTGTTGCTGGCGAACTGAAGGGCACGTTGCAGTTTGACATGCGCATGGGAAATCTTTACAAAAATAACAAATATGGTGCTTACGGGACCTTTGATAGTTTTCCAAATTTTTGCTCTAATTTGATTGACGTTGCCGATATTGGCGAAATTCAACCCGGTTTTGCCCAAATTTACTGCACTTTTGAGGACGGTGTACGTCGCGCCTACGATATCAAGATTGTAAAAGCCAGTTATCAAACATCTTGCAACGACAAGGGCATGGTTATCCAAGTTGTTGACAAAGACTTGCTGGAAAAAACTGGTGGAATTGTACAAGGTATGTCGGGTAGCCCAATTGTTCAAAATGACAAGCTTGTTGGCGCTGTAACGCATGTGTTTGTTAACGATCCAACTCGTGGCTACGGTATCTATGCAAAGTGGATGCTTGCCAACTAGTCTAAAATTAACTCAAAGCTCATATCAATTGATATGGGCTTTTTTAGATTTTTCAAACAATATTGGGAAGATTTTACCCTTTGGGTCAAGTTAAATAAACTAAAAGTACTGCTTACGGGAGTGTTTTCCGTAGTGGCGGTTGTTGTTGGGTGTGCAATTTTTCGAAATTGCCAGCAAAATTGGTGGTACACCAATCGG
Organism: Clostridia bacterium; assembly: GCA_017409765.1. Taxonomy (GTDB): domain Bacteria; phylum Bacillota; class Clostridia; order Christensenellales; family CAG-314; genus Fimimonas. Next base: position 25,095 of record JAFQSA010000011.1, read on the forward strand.
TGCAATCATGTGGAGATGTTGTTGTATGGCAATGTGTTTTCCGTGGTTTTATCAATTTTACTCGAAACAGCCCTCATTTTGTTGTTGGCATATATTTCTCAAATGCACAAGCGTCTAGTTGTTGTGTCACATCTTTTGTTGCTGGTTGGTGGTATTTACTGCGGAGCGCACTTAGCATGCCTGTTTTCCTACGTTGGTGTTGTTGCGGTGCTATTTTTTGTGTTTTATACTCTTTTGTCCGTTGTGACATTGCTAGTACCTTGTTTTGCAAAGAACTATCCAACGGAGTATTGTAAAACCCCTTGTGAAATTTGGACTGATAACAAAATCAGTTTTGTTGTTATCGTTTTGATTGCATTGTTAAGAATTTTACTACTTTTTTTATTCTTGCGTCCGATTTGTGGTTCAATTTGATTGTTAAAAAATTGCCAATTTGATATAATATATCATAAGAAGCAATTTGCAGAATGTTTGGCAAATTTTACGAGGTATAAATGAGAGCATTTATTTTAGTTATTGACGGTTTTGGCATTGGTGCTATGCCTGATTGCAAAAAATACGGCGATTTTGGTGCTAACACACTAAAAAATATCCGTTCCGCATACGAAATGTCCATTCCAAATCTTGCTGATATGGGATTGTACAACATCGATGGTACCTACAATGACGATCGTTCCCCCATCGGTGCGTATGCAAGATTGTCCGAACTTTCCAAAGGTAAGGATACTACAGTTGGCCACTGGGAAATGGCAGGTGTAATCACATCTAAGCCATTGCCCACCTTCCCTAATGGTTTTCCAAAGGAATTTGTGGACAAGCTGGAAGGTGAACTTGGTACAAAAATTTTGTGCAACAAGCCATACAGCGGTACGGAAGTTATCAAGGACTACGGCAAAGAACATCTAGAAACAGGTTACCCAATTGTTTACACATCGGCTGACTCCGTTTTGCAAATAGCGGTGCATATGGATAAGTACTCCATTGACGAGTTGTACGCAATGTGCCAAAAGGCGCGCAAACTTTGTGCAGGTGACTACGGTGTTGGACGTGTTATTGCTCGTCCATTTACGGGCAGTTATCCTTTTACTCGCACGGCAGAACGCAAGGACTACTCCTTGGATCCAACGGGTGTTACATTGCTCGAAGTTGTAAAAAATGCTGGTCTAGAGAGTGTTGCTGTAGGTAAAATTGAGTACATTTTCAACGGAATTGGTATGACCCGTTGCATCCATACCGAAAGCAATTTGGATGGTCTTAACAAAACGTTGGAAATTGCCAAGGAAAAATTTGATGGTCTTGTGTTTGTCAACTTGGTTGATACCGACATGAAGTTTGGCCACCGTCGTGACGTGTTTGGCTACGCCGAAGCGCTTGAGGAAATTGATGCAAAGGTTGGCGAACTTGTAAAACTTTTGAAACACGATGACGTGCTTTACATCACGGGCGACCATGGTTGCGATCCAACTCACACAGCGCACACCGACCACACTCGCGAGTACGTTCCACTTCTTATTTATGGTTCCGATGTTATCCCAACAAATTTGGGCACAATGGAAGGTTTTGATGTCATCGCGGACACAATAAAAGCGCAACTTGGCATTGACGAAAATGCACCAAAGTCCGTTTGGGAAAAAATCACAAGATAATGTAATACGACATTTATCACTTTGTTAAAAACACCTTGAAACGTTTGTTTCAAGGTGTTTTTTTGTATATCTAGGCATTTTTTGCAAATACTAACCAAAAAGTCAAGGAGATTTGTTATGAGAAAACAAATTTGGATTTTTATTAGTATTTTGCTTTTGGTATTGGCGATTTTGCCAATTTCGGCATGTGCTGAAGGTGTGGCAATAACTGCACGCGAAGGCATTTTAGTTAGCGAGGATGGCCAAGTATTGCAAGAACACAACGCTTTAGAAAAGCGTCCTATTGCAAGTATGACAAAAATTATGACGTTGCTTTGTATCTACGACTCAATCGACAATGGCAAGATTTCCTTGGATGATACCGTTGTTGTGAGCAGTCGTGCGGCGGGCATGGGCGGATCTCAAGTTTTTTTGGAGGCAAATGGTGCTTACAAAGTTAATGAACTTGTAAAATCTATCATTGTTTGTTCGGCTAACGATAGTTGTGTTGCCATGGCGGAGCACGTTAGCGGAAGTGTAGAGTCCTTTGTAGAGATGATGAACAGCAAGTGTAGAGAATATGGTCTTGTGGCGACGCATTTCGAAAATTGCACAGGCTTGCCTGCCGTCAGTCAGTTTTCTTGCGCAAAGGACGTTGCTCAAATGTTTTTGCAATTGATCAAGCATCCACATTACTTTAGTTGTGCCAATATTTGGATGGAGGACTTTGTGCATCCATCTGGTAGAGTTACTGGCATGACAAATACAAACAAACTTGTACGGTTTTACCAAGGTTGTGATGGTGGCAAAACTGGCTATACTTGTGAGGCGCAACATTGTCTTGCTGCAACTGCAAAGCGTGGAGATACACGTGTTGTTGCTGTTATCATTGGCGCAAAGGATAGCAAAACGCGTTTCAAAGAAGTCAGCGATATGTTCAACTACGCATTTGCCAACTATCAAAGCAATGTCTTGATGTCTGTAAGTGATAGTCAAAAGGTTGCAGTGGATGGCGGAAAGCAAAAAAGTGTTGAAGTTGCACCCGCCGAGAAACTTGTTGCATTTGGTAAAAAGGGCGATTGTGACTACACACTACAGGTCGATCTTCCGCAAACTATTCAAGCGCCCATCTTGAAAGGCGACGTGGTGGGGCAAGCACATTCAGTTGACAAAAATGGCGTAATTGTCAAGTCTGTCGATTTGGTAGCACAATGTGACGTTCAAGCCAAAACTTACTGGGACTACGTTAAGGAAATTGTAGTAAATAAATAGTCATTGTATTTTGAAAATTGCAGGGATATATTCCTTGCAGTTTTCTATTTGGTCGAGAGTTAATTAGGCTAAATGTGGTTTTAGGCAAAAGCATTTGTTTTTGCGTTGTAATGGATTGCTGTAATTTTTTATACATTTCAGTTAAAATTAACTAAATTATACTAATATATACTATACAACCCCACAAACTCTCAAATTTTATTGACTTTAGGACTACAATTTGGTAGAATGATACTATGACAATTATTAGAATTTTAACAAACGAATATTCTGGCGTTACTCGCGAAAGTTTGTTGGAAACAATAGCGTTTTTAGTTGCGCTTTTGACGGCATTGGTGTTACACGAAATTGCCCACGGTCTTGTTGCCTATTGGAATGGTGACATTACTGCAAAGTACTACGGTAGACTTTCCTTGAATCCTGCAAAGCACTTTGATATCATCGGCTTGATAATGATGCTGTTTGTTGGATTTGGTTGGGCAAAACCCGTACCAGTAAACCCAAACAACTTCAAGAATCGCAAAGTTGGCGCATTTACCGTTTCTTTGGCGGGTATTGTCACAAACCTGATTTTGGCATTTTTGTTTAGTGCTTTGTCCGTGTTTATGGGAAGAATCCCTGTTGTTAGTGGCGAAGCTAGTTACTATATTGTCTATTTTTTGTACGCATTGGGGTTGTATACTGCAATGTTAAACGTCAACTTTGCATTGTTTAACCTGTTGCCACTGTATCCACTTGATGGTTACAGATTGCTTTCTTGCTTTGTGGACGAGCGTAAACCTGCAATGGTTGCAATCAGAAAGTACAGCTTGTACATCATGCTTGCATTGTTGCTTTTGGATCGTTTGCCATTTATGGCTGGATTTTCTCCATTTGATTGGTACATCGGCAGGCTTGGTGGCGCAATTTTGGGCGCATTTCAAAAATTTTGGGGGCTATTTGTATAATGGACGAACAACAACAATATCAACAAGAATATATATTTGACGAGCATAAGGATGCTCTCAAATTAGACATTACGAACTTTTCCGGTCCATTAGACTTGCTACTTGCACTTGTTAAGGAAAACAAAATCGAAATCAAGGATATTTTCGTATCTCAAGTCACCGAGCAATTCTTGCAGTATATGGATCAAGTTTCCAAGTTGGACGTCGATCAAGCAAGTGAGTATATGGCGATGTCTGCAACGCTTTTGGAAATCAAATCTCGTGCGTTATTGCCAGTTTTGCCAACTGCTGACGAAGACGAGGAAAGCCCCGAACAAATGCTTATTCGTCAGTTGGAAGAGTACAAGCTATTCAAAGAAGTTGTTACGGAACTCAAAACTCAGGAAAACGTCAATCGTTTTTATCGTGAGCCGGATAGTTCTGTTGGTAAGGAAGTGTCTGTTTTGAAGGATAGTCTTTCTCTAGAAGGCTTTATGACGGCATTTAGCAAGTTTTTGGCTAAAATGCAAGTCAAAGCGCAAGCGGAAAACGTATCGCGAGCGATCACAAAGGAGAACTTTTCCGTTAGTTCTAAAATCGCTCTTATTCGCGAAGTATTGCGTAGCGAAGAGCACTTCAAGTTTGTGGATTTGTTTGCAGTTGATGCAAGCAAAAACGAAGTTATTACAACGTTTATGGCCGTTTTGGAACTGTTGAAGTTGCAAGCCATTAGCGTTGAACAACATGGTCTGTTTGAAGAAGTTATCATTCACAAGAAAGGTGACATCGAAAATATTGATATCAGAGTAGGAGATGAGTACGATGAGCCAATTGAGTAAAATTATCGAATCAATCTTGTTTGTTTCCGGCAAGCCTGTTGAGGAATCCTTCATCAGAGAGAAGTTGGAAATAACAGGAAAACAATATAGCGAAGCATTGGATGAACTAATGAAGCAATACAGCGGAGAAAGTGGCATCCATCTTTTGCGCTTTAACAAAAAGGTTCAATTTGCATCCAATCCTGACTACGTTAAGCAAGTTGAAGCAGTTTTGAACCCCATCAAGGAAAGAGAACTTACCAACGCAATGTTGGAAACTTTGGCAATTGTTGCTTACAAGCAACCAATCACACGTATTGAAATTGAAGAAATCCGTGCAGTTGACTGTACGTATGCCGTTCAAAACTTGATGCGTCTTGGTATGATTGAGGTAGTTGGACGCAAAGATACAATCGGTAAGCCATTGTTGTTTGGAACAACAGACGACTTTTTGAAGCGTTTCTCTATTAGTGAAGTTACCGATTTGCCAGACTACGACGTATTCCTTGAAAAACTAAAGGAAATCTCCGACGGCCTTGCTGCAGGTGTTACCGAAGTGGAAAAACCAATGTTCGACCAAGTAAACGAAGTCCCAGACTTCCTTGTTGGCGAAAAGGTAGAAGTTATCGAGTAGTGTGCGCATTTTGGCGAAACTATACTATATTGGGATTTGTAAAGGAAACATATGAGTGTTACATACAAAATAATGCAAAAAGAGGATATCGATAGTGTGATTCCTCTTTTTATTGAGTATTGGAATGGTACTGGAGATCAATGGACATATGACCTTGTATACAAGCGTATTTGGCAAGTCTTAGGCTCGCCTGACTCCTATTGTTTGATGGCTTTTGAAGGCGAAAATGTCGTTGCTTTTGCGATGGGCAGGATGGAAACATTTTTTGATCTTACTGCCTACAATCTGGTGGAAATTGTAGTTGCAAAGAATTATCAAAACAAGGGAATTGGAACACAAGTAATGCTAGAGTTGGAAAAGAGAGTTAAGCAACTGGGAGTATCATTGATTCAGCTAAGCGCTGTCAACGACGATATGCACGAGCATTTTTATGGCAAATTAGGTTATAAAAACACAACCAGTATGAATAGTAAAGGCAAATTTTTGTGATTTAGTACAAAAATGTTAGTTTTTAACTTCAACTTGTAAAAAATAAACTAAAAAGGAAATATAAAATGGAAAAACTACGTAACAAAAAAGGCTACATTTGTGATATGGATGGCGTAATTTATCACGGTAACAAACTTTTGCCTGGCGCAAAAGAGTTTGTAAAGTGGCTACGCGACAATAACAAAGCATTTCTCTTTTTGACAAACAACAGTCAAAAATCTCCCAAAGAGTTGGCGCAAAAGCTTGCTCGTATGGGCTTGGAAGTTGGCGAGCATCATTTTTACACGGCAGCGATGGCTACAGCAAGTTTTTTGAAAGGTCAGGGCGCAAAGACAGCTTACGTAATTGGCGATGCAGGTTTGACAAATGCACTTTATCAAGTAGGAATTGCCCTCAACGATATTGATCCAGAGTACGTTGTTATTGGCGAAACGCAAAACTACAATTTCGAAAATATCAAACATGCAACCGTACTTGTAAACAATGGTGCAAAGTTGATTGGTACCAATGCCGATATTACAACCCCAACAGAAGAAGGGGAAATCCCTGCTTGCAAGGCGCTTGTTGCTCCTGTTGAATATGCAACTAATCGTACTGCATACTACGTTGGCAAGCCAAATCCGCTGATGATGCGCGCAGCAATGCATTGCTTCCACGAGCGCGGTATTCACTCTGCAGACGTTGCCATGATTGGCGACAGAATGGATACCGATATTGTAGGTGCGTTGGAAAGTGGACTAGATCCAATTCTTGTCATGAGCGGTGTATCTACCCCCGAGATCGTTGCGAAATACCCTTATCAACCACGTTTGATTTTGAATGGAGTAGGGGATATTGCAGAGTAAAAGTTGCCGATAAAACTGTGTGGAAATGCAAAAATTGGTGATTCTCAGCTATTTGGAAAAGGCAAATTAGCGCACATTTTTCGGGCAAAACAATCCCCTATATCTTTCTAAGTAAAACTAGCGTCCAAATTTGATTTTGGACGCTTTTTTCTTGTTAATTTGCTTGATATTGTCAATTTTTGAGCAAATATAAACTACTATGACAAACATAATAAGCGATTTTTGGGTATTTTGTGTATATTTTAAGCAAAAAATCACAACCTAAACTTGATGATAGTTGCAACTGCAATGCTGATATTTTTGCTACTGATCTTTACTCCAATACCTTTTTCTGTGCGACTACAATATGTGTTTGGTCAAGTGGTGTTGTATGTTTGGATAAAAGTTTTTTATCTACCATTTGCCAATCAAAAATTTTTTGTTGATGCTAATGGTGTTGGTTACACAGGGACAGTAGATGGGTATTTGCAGACAGGCAAGCAATCAAGTCAAAACGGAGTTGACATCGCAAAATGTATAACTTTGGACAGTATCCTAATTTATTTGCGTAATGATTTGTCTAACCTAACCCCTAGTGTTATGGTTGCTCAAAATGCAATAGTTAGTATTGCTACCCCAGTTGTTTGCAGTTTGACGCATTGTCAATTTGGCTGTATTTGTAACAATTTTGCTGACACTTCTGATTTGCAAATTCGTGTAAAGGGAAGTATTAGCGTTGCAGAACTATCATTTTGTTTCATTAAGCAAGGAGTGGAAAAATGCAAACACAAATCAACGAGATAGTGGAAAGTGCCATTGCCAATCTTACAAAAGCCGCTGAGGTAAACACTATAGTTGGCAAGCCCATTCTTGCATTGGATGGTACAACAATTTTGCCAATTTCACAAATTACGTTTGCGTTTATGGCGGGCGGTGGCGAGTATGGCAATAAGAATCTGAATAAATCTTTTGCACGAAATAACATTGATAGCAATTTTGCTGGCGGATCGGGCGGTGGCGCGACAATGAAACCGATAGGTTTTCTAGTGGTTGGCGATGATGGCGTCGAAATGGTAACAATCGATGCGGATTCGACCTTTGACAAGATCCTAGATATCGCCAAAAGTTTTACGAAACGGACCAAATAATATGAAAAAACTACTGCTAATTGCTTGTGTGACGCTGGTTTTGTTTAGTTTGTTTACATTGTTTTTTGTGGCAAACGAACATAAATCCGTATTCAGTTTTACGAAGCGCGCTTTGGGAGAGTGTGTTGAACGTTCTTTTGAAGAGAAACGGTGTACAATCTCTACCTGTTTCAATTTAACTTCGAAAGAGCGCATCTTAGACTTTGCGCCAGGTATTGAGGGGAATTTTAAGCCCCTTTCGGCAGGGTGGGATACCTCTAGATTGCGAAATGGCATTGATAATTTTGATGCTGACTGTACAATGGCAGGCGCGTTTCTGAGCAAAAATAGTAAAAATTTTGCAACAACTGCAAAGTCTTGTGTAGTTATGGAGCGGGATTCTGGCAGAATTTTGTTTGAAAAGGACTGTTATAAGCAGTTGCCTATGGCGAGTACAACCAAAATTGTTACTGCTTTGACGGTGTTAAATAACGCATCATTGGATGATGTGGTAGTAATACCCAAAGATGCATGTGGTATCGAAGGTTCGTCCGTTTATTTGCGCGCAGGGGAAAAGTTAACAGTCAAAGAACTTTTGTACGGTCTTATGTTGCGCAGTGGTAACGATTGTGCCGTTGCATTGGCTTTGCACGTTGGTGGAAGTATTCAAAATTTTGCGCAAATGATGAACCAAACCGTAAAAGAATTAGGTTGTAACAACAGTAATTTTGTTAATCCGCACGGGCTACATGACGACAATCACTACACAACTGCAAGGGATTTGGCTGTAATTACCTGTAATGTTTTGCAAAACAAGGACTTTGCGGAAATTGTTGCAACAAAAAGCGTAAAAATTGCCAATGATGGCTACGATTATCCGCGGGTTTTGACTAACAAAAACAAACTGCTCAACAATTTTGCTGATGCTGATGGGGTAAAAACTGGCTACACCAAAAAGGCTGGACGGTGTTTTGTTGGTAGTGCAACTAAAAATGGTATGCAAGTTGTTGTCGTTGTGCTAAATTGTGGTCCAATGTTCGAGGAAACTGCTCAAATGTTGGATGTCGCATTTGCGAATTACAAGAAGGTCTGCATTGCCCCTCAAAATAAGCTGTGCGGTGTGGTCTACAAGAAAGATAAACCAATTTATTACTACTGCAACGAATCTTTTGCCTACCCAATAACTACCAATGAAAAATTGACACGCAAAATCACTTTGGGCGAGCAAAATCAAACGATGGAAGTCTTGCTCAATGGCGAAGTTATCAAAACAATCCAACTAACGGCGATGGAATGAATAAACAGCATGTAAATATCGCACAATTTTAGGTTTGTCGATTTCTTTCGATTGCTTTGGAAATGGTGTATTATGATTGCAAATAGTTTGACTTTTTTAATAGTCTTTTGTTGATTTGTAATATGGTCTAAAACAAGCATCAAGTTGACCGAATTTTGGTCGATTTCGCCACAAATATTTATAATATAACTCAAATATATGCAATTACTTGCTATTTTTCTAGAAAAATGCTACAATCAAAGTAGCATTTTTTTAATGGGTATTTTGGTCTGTTGACATTTGATGGTCAATTTACCCTAGGGGACTACAACTATGAGACTTAACAAATATTTGGCAGACTGTGGCGTTGGTAGCCGTCGTGCTTGTGACAAACTTATCGAGGAAGGCAAAGTAAAAGTAAATGACAAAGTCGCAACTGTTACTACGCAAGTGGAAATTGGCGACAAAGTTTCCGTTAACGGAAAACGCGTTGGTACAGGTAAAAAACTTACGTACATCATGCTCCACAAACCAAAGGGATGTGTTACAACTGTAACTGACGACCTTGGTAGAAAAACCGTTATGGATTTTGTCAAAGATATCCATAGTCGCGTTTATCCCGTTGGTCGTTTGGACTACGACACCGAAGGTTTACTTTTGCTCACAAACGATGGAGATTTGGCTAACAAACTTACTCATCCACGCAACGAAGTTTCCAAAACCTACATTGCGCGCATTTCCGGCAAACTTGCCGATACCGAAGTTAGACAGTTGGAAAAGGGTGTGATGGTGGACGGTAAAGTTACTGCTCCAGCGATTGTAAAAGTTTTGGAAGGCGATGCACATCACACGCGTGTAGAAATCACCATTCACGAAGGTAGAAATAGACAAATCAAAAAGATGTTCGAGGCGGTTGGCAAGGAAGTGGAATTTTTGAAACGCGTTGCCGTTGGCGACTTGCATCTTGGCGGTTTGCAACGTGGTAAATACAGATTTTTAACGGAAAAAGAGGTAAATTACCTCAAAAACTTGTAATATGAACATACTTCTTACAAACGATGACGGATATTTGAGTAGCGGTCTTATGCTTCTTACAGAAAAACTTTCCGCCTTGGGTCACAGCGTTTACGTTGTTGCGCCTGACGGAAATCGTTCGGCATGCTCTCATTCCGTCAATTTTTACAAAAACTTGCTCATCCAAAAGTTGGATAACTATTGTGGCGCTGTAGAAGCATACATTTGCGAGGGAATGCCTGCTGACTGCGTAAAATATGCCGACAGTTGTATTGACGTTAAGTTTGATTTACTCATTTCGGGGCCAAACAACGGCGATAACTATGGTGACTCGGCAATGTACTCAGGAACAATTGCTGCTGCAGAAGAGGGCGTCGCGTGCGGAATCAAGAGTATTGCTCTTTCTCGCGCGGGCTACAATGTTGCTTTTAGTTCGGCAGTTGAGTATGCTTGCCAAAATTTGCAACAACTTGCCCAAGTGGATATTCCTTACACGTTGTTAAATATCAACGTGCCAAATTTGTCACTTGATCAAGTAAAAGGAGTTCGAGTAACTCGACAAAGTATGTCCGCAAACTGGAATGACTATTTTGCGCCAACTGATGATCCACAGCGCTGGTTCCATACGGGTGACAAATTGAAGGTTACAGGCGAAATTAGTGACATCACGCTGTGTGACGAAGGATACGTTGTGATAGTGCCACTAACACTTGAACGCACCAACTACAATGCGATTGAAAGTCTAAAGGGGTTGGAGTCATGAAAGTAGCAGTGATTGGCGGTGGCCCAGCGGGCATGATGGCGGCAATAACTGCTGCAGAAAATGGTGCCGACGTTACCTTGTTTGAGCAAAACGAAAAGACTGGTAAAAAAATGTACATAGCAGGCAAGGGCAGGTGCAACCTTACAAACGATTGCTCTGTTAGGGATTTTGTTGCAAACGTTGTGACCAATCCCAAGTTTGTTTTGGGGGCTTTGCACAAATTTACCCCTCAAGATACAATGGATTTTTGCCAATCTCGAGGTCTTCAACTCAAGGTTGAACGTGGAAATAGAGTGTTTCCGTCGAGCGACAAATCAAGCGATGTCATCAAATTGTTCACTCAACAACTTTTGCGAAGTGGTGTCAAAATTTGCTTAAATGAGCAAATTTCCAAGGTAGAATACCAAGAAAACGGCTTTTTATTAACTACTATTACAGACATAATATGCTTTGATAGGGTAATTATAGCTACCGGAGGCAAAAGTTACAGCGCAACTGGTAGTTGTGGGGATGGCTACAATTTTGCTAAATCTCTTGGTCACAAAGTGTTGCCATTGCGTCCAGCATTGTGTCGCATTTTGTGCGATGGTTGCAAAACTTTGGAAGGCTTAACTCTCAAGAATGTTGAGGTTAGTCTTGTTGATTCTAATGGCAAAACTGTTGCTAGCGAATTTGGCGAAATGCTTTTTACTAACAATGGTGTAAGTGGTCCGGCCGTTCTTAGTTTGTCTTCGCGAATTAACAAAACTAATCTTGCTGGGTGTAAAATTGCTATCGATTTGAAGCCTGCATTGGACGAAGAAAAATTGGACGCTCGCGTTTTGAGAGATTTTTCCGAACGAATGAACAAGGACTTTGCAAACTCTCTCGATCAACTGTTACCAGAGCGCTTGCGTTTGTACGTTGCGGAAAGATGTGGTATTCCCCTTTATAAAAAGGTTAATCAAATTACCGCGCAAGAACGCAAAAAACTTGTAGATACCCTAAAATGTCTCACTTTTGCTAAGGTTTCGCTAGATTCCATTGAATATGGTATCGTTACAAGCGGTGGAGTTGACGTTACGGAAGTTTCGCCATCAACTATGGAAAGCAAACTTGTAGAGGGTTTGTATTTTGCAGGCGAAGTTCTTGACGTGGACGCGTTGACTGGTGGTTTTAATATTCAAATTGCGCTTTCTACCGGTTATGTTGCCGGCATGAGCGCATCAAAGGAGTGGTAGTATGGCTTGGATAAGAGGCGCTATTTGTGCCGAAAACAATGTTGATAGTGTCAAAAAGCAAACTTTGAAACTTTTTGACGAGATTGTTTGCAAAAATTGTTTGAATCTTTGCGATGTTGAGGCTGTATTATTTACTGTTACCAAAGATATTGACGTTTGCTACCCTGCAAAATTTGTTCGCGAGTGCCATCTTGAACTATCCAATACTGCATTTATGTGCGCGCAAGAAATGGATGTGGTTGGATCTCTACAAAAATGTATCCGCATTTGCGTAGTGGCTAAATCTGTTGATCAACAACGTGCGTATCATTGCTATCTTGATGGTGCAGAGTCGCTCCGCCCTGATTTGAAGTAGTTTAACCAATATTTGCGTGTTTGCGTGTTGGGAATTTATTGCTGAAATACTACTTTTGTTTTGTATTTGTGTTACAAAACAAGTTGGCGCAGTCACTTATCTTGGCGCGTTTTGAACGGATCAAAATGTGTAATTAAAGGAAAAATAATAATGATTTTACGTTTTTTGGCTGGTATAGTTAAATATTTGGTGCGACTTTTCCTTCCGTGTAAGGTGTTTGGTAACCATAAGCGTGAAAAGAAAGCATGTTTGTACCTAGGTAACCATGTATCCGGCTACGACACAGTAATGTTCTACTTGTGGACCAAAGGCGCAATGCCCTGCGTCATGTACAAAAAGGAATTGGAAAAGGTTTGGCCTCTTAACTGGATTTTCCGCGATTTTCGTGCTATCCCAGTTAGCCGTGGCGATGCGGATATTTCCTCTGTCAAAATTACTCTAGAAAGATTGAGTCAAAGACACAACGTGCTTATCACTCCGGAAGGTCACCGCAATACTGCTCATAACTGTTTGTTACCATTTAGGAAGGGCGCTGCATTGTATGCGTTGAAGTCCCAGGCGCCCATCAGATTGTTCTACATTTGGGAAAAGACCAAAACTTTCCGTAAAAACTATATGATTATTGGCGACGAGTTCACGCTAGATCAATTTTATGGAAGGTCTATCACAAAGGCGCTTTTACAAGAGGTTACGGATTTTCTTCAAGCAAAAATGGACGAACTTCGCAAGCAACTTAATGCTATTTTGGTTAAAAAGGGCAAAAAGCACCGCAAATATACTAAAAAGGAACTAAAACAGCTTTACATTGAGTATGGTGATAGGGCTGACGAAGTGATAGCCAACACATTTATTATGGATGTGCCTGAGGTTGCAAGTCAATCAGCCGACGGCGTGGACTTGATTGATGCAACTTGCGAGGGCGGTTCCCAAGATATCTAAATGGATTTTGCCTTTAACAACACTCAGACCGAAACAACAACTGGTTTTGGTTCTGCGCGAGATGTCCAAGCGGAAGTGTATTTGGCAATATTTAGATATTCAATAGATTTTACTGTAAATTCAAGTTCTGTTTGTGGATTAGTTCCGCAATGGAAACAAAGGATACAAAATGAAATTTTTGTTACCAAAAGAAATTGGCTTTTGCAAAGGCGTTCAAAGTGCCATCAACAAGGCATTGGCTGTGGAAGGTGGAGCCTACTGTCTTGGCGATATTGTACATAACAAAACTGTTATCGAACAACTTCGTCAAAAGGGCATTGTCACGGTGCAAAGTGTTGACGATGTGCCGGCTGGCGCAACGATGATTGTACGTGCGCATGGCGCTCCGCCAACTGTCTTTGAGCAAGCAAAAGCAAAAAATATCAAGGTTATTGATGCTACCTGTCCATCGGTAAAAGCCATCCAACAAAAAGCGCAAAAGTACTACAATGATGGCTACCAAATTGTACTTGTTGGGGATGCTAAGCATCCAGAGATTGTAGGCATAAATGGGTGGTGCAACAACACGGCGCTTGTGTTTGATGGAAAGAGCGTTTTGGACGTAAAAGGGCACGAAGAGGTGCTAGTTATGTTCCAAACGACCTTTGATACGCGATTTTTTGAAAAAAGTTTGAAAAATCTTTTGTCAGAGGGCGTTAAAACGCTTGAAATATTTAACACAATTTGTTATACTACTACGGTAAGGCAATATTATGCCCAAATTCTGTCCAAACAAAGTGATTTGGCAATTGTCGTGGGCGACACAAACAGTTCCAACACTAAGCGTCTGTTTGAGATCGCATCACAAAATTGCAAGGCCATTTTGACGGATGGAAATGTGTCAGAAATTGCTTTCGATAATAATACTAGAAACGTATGTTTCATTTCAGGCGCATCAACTCCCGAGGAGTTGGTGAAGGGGGTTTTTAAAACAATGACAGAAATTGCAAATGACGCTGTTTCCGTAGAAACAGTAGTAACTGAAAAGGTAATGAGCAAAGACGAAGCAATGCTTGCTAAAGCAGTTAACGACATGAAAGAAGGTCACAAGTACAGACCTGGTAACAAAGTTAAGTGCCTTGTAGTGCAAGTAAGTGATGACGGTGTTTACGTTAGCATCCCAAGCTCCAAGCGCAACGCATTTATTCCTAATGACGAATTGGCGCTTGACGGCGATTACAAAGCTGTTAAGTCCTCACTTGTTGTAGACGAAACAACTTTGGAATGTCTTATCATCTCCGTTGAAAAGGGTATCACTCTTTCCAAAAAAGCCATCGACGAACGTTACAAGGATGACGCTCTCGTAGAAGGTATCAAAAACGGCGAAATCTTCGAAGTTAAAATGACAAGAGTTGGTAAGGAATGTTTGACAGGTAAACTTGGTAGCTACACAGTTATCGTACATGCTTCTCAAATCAAGATTGGCTATGTTAAAAACCTTGAAACATACCTCAACAAGACACTTCGCTTGGTTGTAAGCGGTCCAGACAAAGTTGACGATGCTAAGCGCGTTATCTTTGCTAGCCAAAAAGCAATCTTGCTTGCTGAAAAGAAAGCAAAGGAAGACGAATTCTGGAACAACATTGCTGTAAACGAAATCGTTGAAGGTAAAGTTTTGCGTTTTGCTCCATTTGGCGCATTCGTAGACGTTCGTGGTTTCGACTGCCTTGCACACACATCTGACCTTTCTTGGGACAGAGTAAACAACCCACAAGAAGTTTTGACAATTGGCGAAACTTACGAATTTGTTGTTCTTGCTCTTGACCGCGAAAAGAACAGAGTATCTCTTGGTTACAAACAACTTCAACCACAACCTTGGCAAGTAGCTGAAGAAAAGTACGCAGTTGGTTCCGTAGTAACAGGTACTGTTGCTCGCGTTGTTCCATTTGGCGCATTCATTCAACTTGACAAGTCCATCGATGGTCTCTTGCACGTTTCCAACGTATCTTGGGAATGGATTGAAGACATCAACCAAGTTTTGAAGATTGGCGACGAAGTTCAAGTAGAAGTTCTTGAATTCGACGGTGAACGTAAACGTATCACATTGTCTCGCAAATCTCTTCTTCCAAAGCCAGAGCAACCTGCTCAAGCACCTGCTACAGCTGACGAAGAGTAATTAACAAGTTAACTACCGTTTTCTACGAATTGAGATCACTCCGACTTTGTTCTTGGATAACGGCAAATAAAAAACAAGGAGAAAACAAAAATGACAAAACAAGAAATCATTGCTAAATTCGGCAGAAAAGAGGGCGACACAGGTTCTCCAGAAGTACAAATTGCGCTTTTGACAGAACGCATCAACCACCTTACTGAGCACCTCAAGACACACCAAAAGGATCACCACTCTCGTCGTGGACTTTTGCAAATGGTAGGTCGCAGAAAGGGTTTGTTGGACTACCTCAAACAAACTGACATCGAAAAGTATCGTGCAATCATTGCTGAACTCGGTCTCAGAAAATAATGTTGATATTAAAGGGAATGGGAGGACGGAACACATCCTCTTGTTCCTTTTTTTATTTTTTGCAGTAAAAATATTGCTGCGCGGTAAAATATGGGAAATCGCATGAGCGGTTTTCGAGAAAGAAAGGAGAAAGAAAATGGAAAAATTTAATCACATCGAAGGTCAAATCGGTAACCGTAAGTACCACATCTTCCAAACTGAAGTTGGTGGCAGAACTGTTTCCGTAGAGATCGGCAAGTATGCAGAACAAGCTAACGGCTCCTGCATGGTACAATGTGGCGAAACTGTTGTTATGACAAACGTTACACTCGCTGCAAAACCAAGAGACGGAATCGACTTCTTCCCTCTTGGAGTAGACTTTGAAGAAAAAATGTACTCCGTAGGTAAAATCCCCGGAGGTTTCAAAAAGCGTGAAGGTCGCGCAAGTGACAAGGCAATTTTGACATCTCGTCTTATTGACCGTCCAATTAGACCTTTGTTCCCAAAGGGATTCTTGAATGACGTTTCTGTTATTTGCACAGCAATGTCCGTAGAACCTGACATTCAACCTGAAGTATACGCTATGATGGGTAGCTCTATTGCGCTTAGCATTTCCGACATCCCATTTGCAGGTCCTACAGGTAGTGTAGTTGTTGGTTATGTAGATGGCGAATACATTATCAACCCAACAAACGAACAAAAAGAACGTAGTCGTTTGCACCTTAACCTTGCTGGTACAAAAGATGCCATCATGATGGTAGAAGCGGGCGCAAACGAAATTACAGAACAAGAAATGCTTGGTGCTATCTTGTTTGGCCACGAAGCAATCAAAGAACAATGCGCATTTGTAGAGTTCATCCGCGATTGCATCGGCAAGCCAAAGGCAGATATCGAACTTCA
>JAFQSA010000012.1 GCA_017409765.1 Clostridia bacterium
AGGTCTTACAGAAGGCAAACACTGCTCCGTATGTGGCGAAGTACTTGTAGCACAAACAGTAGTTCCAGCAACAGGTCACAGCTACACAACAGTTGTAACAGCTCCAACATGCGAAGACAAGGGTTACACAACCTACACTTGTCACTGTGGCGACACATACAAAGATAATTATGTAGCAGCAACAGGTCACACAGAAGTAATTGACGCAGCAGTAGCACCTGATTGTGAAAACACAGGTTTGACAGAAGGCAAGCATTGTGAAGTTTGTGGCAAAGTTCTCGTTGCTCAAACAGTAGTAGATGCACTTGGTCACACAGAAGTAATTGATAGCGCAGTAGCTCCAACATGTACCGAAACAGGTCTTACAGAAGGCAAACACTGCTCCGTATGTGGCGAAGTACTTGTAGCACAAACAGTAGTTCCAGCAACAGGTCACAGCTACACAACAGTTGTAACTGCTCCAACATGCGAAGACAAGGGTTACACAACCTACACTTGTCTCTGTGGCGATACTTACGTAGCGGACTACGTAGATGCACTTGGCCACAATGTAGTTGTTGACAATGCATCCGATCCAACATGCACAAGTATAGGTCTTACCGAAGGTAAGCATTGTGATGTTTGTGGCGAAATCATTGTAAAACAAGATGTTATTCCAGCACTTGGTCACACAGAAGTGATTGACAATGCAAAAGCGCCAACATGTACAGAAACAGGCCTCACACAAGGCGCACATTGCTCCGTATGTGGCGAAATTATCACAGCCCAACAAGTAGTTGAGGCGCTCGGTCACACCGAAGTAGTGGACGATGCAGTGGCTCCAGATTGTGAAAATACCGGTCTTACCGAAGGTAAACATTGTTCCGCATGTGGCGAAACTCTTGTAAAACAAAATGTCATTCCAGCACTTGGTCACACAGAAGTGATTGACGCAGCAGTAGCGCCAACATGTACTGAAACAGGTTTGACAGAAGGTAAACATTGCTCCGTATGTGGCAAGGTTTTGGTTGCACAACAAACAATCAATGCTCTCGGTCACACCGAAGTTGTTTACGAAGGAAAGGACGCAACGTGCACAGCACCTGGCTACACAGCCCTTGTTAAGTGCTCTGTTTGTGGCGAAACAATTTCCGACAGACAAACAATTCCAGCACTTGGACACAACCTCACAGCGTACGTACCAAACAACGATGCAACGTGCACCTCTAATGGTACCGAAACTGCAGAGTGTCTAACTTGTGGCGAACACATCACTCGCGAAATTGAAAACAGCAAACTTGCTCACACAGTTGTTGTTGACAAAGCAGTTTCCGCAACGTGTACAGCAACAGGTCTTACCGAAGGTAGCCATTGCTCCGTTTGTGGCGAAATCTTGGTGGCTCAACAAGTTACCGAAAAGACACCACACAATGTTGTTGTAGACCAAGCAGTAGACCCAACATGTACAACAACCGGTCTTACTGAAGGCTCTCATTGTGCAGATTGTGGCGAAGTTTTGGTTGCTCAACAAGTAGTGGAAGAACTCGAACACGAGTACAAACGCGGTAAGTGTATCCATTGTCAAGCACAAGACGACAACTACGTATCCCCAATCTTGATTGTTGGTTTGTCCATCCTTGGCATTGGTTTGATTGTCTTGATTGTACTTTTGGTCATTCGCGAAATCAAAAAACGCAAAAACAAGAAAGCGTAAACGTCATCTAGATGGTGTTGCGAGTAACGCAAACATTGCATTTTGCAACTAACAAACAACAAAAAGCCAAGTCCTTTCGACTTGGCTTTTTTTGCGCAAAAAAACACCACGTGTCCGCAAAAAATGGTAAAAACAACAGTATTTTTCCCTGTAAATTACGTGTTCTTATCAAAATTTTTGCAATGTTTTGTCAGGAGTACAAGCCACTTGCCCAAACGATATTTCCATTGAACAAATCACTCACACCAAATTTATCAAAAGTTTTTATACCTGCTTTTTGTTGCAACAAACGCAACTATCACACGCGGTTGCTAAACATATTCTCAAACAAATTGAAAATTCGTTTTTTGTAACTTGTGCGCACTTGGCAAACTCGGTATGCGAAAGTTTTCCCGTACTAAGTAAAATAGTTGCGCCTTGCAAACACAAACATTGTAAATAATGTATATAAAAATTTACATTTTGTACATTTTTATTGACTTTTCATTATGTTAAAATTTAGTTGTATAACATTATCGCGCCCTTTTGCTCCTAGGAGGTATCACTATGAAAAGAAAACTCTCCCTTTTGTTAGCATTGATGATTCTTGTTTGTTGCCTTTGTCTTTCCGCCTGCAAGGATGGCGTAGATGGCAAGGATGGTATCGACGGCAAAGATGGTGCCGACGGCAAGGACTTTACCTACGATATGTTCACTCCCGAGCAACTAGAGGCGTTGCGTGGCCCACAAGGTCAAACAGGCGCACCTGGTCAAAGTGGATTGAGTGCCTACCAGCTGTACAAAAAGAACAATCCCAACTACGCTGGTAGCGAAACGGAGTGGCTCAACGACCTTGCAAGCGGCGCATTGTCCACAAGCAAAAACTACCAAGTGATAACCTACGGCAAAAACTTGTTTGCCAACGTTACAAGTGGCTCTGCCACAGGGGGTAATGCTACAATGACATTTTCTAGCGGTGTAGCGCAACTAAACGAGCCCATGTACTTGCCAGTTGATGCGCTTGGTTCTTGGCAAATCAACATTGCCGGCACGTTGGCAACAGGCAGTAGCGGAGTTCAACTACTCACTTCCTCCAAGGATGCAATCCCCGGCCGTGTGTACTTTGCAGCAAATGCCGGTCAAAGCAAAATTTACCTTGGCGTAAACATCGGTGGCGTGTACTTCAACTACTGTTGGGACGTTCCTGCTTCCACAATCAACAGCGAACACGCCTACGTTGTAAGATATAGCAAAGGCTTGTATCAACTTTCCATCGACGGTCAAGATTTCCAAAACTTCCACTCCTTCAACTACGACCAAAGCACAACAGGCAAGGCGGAAGTTACCGATGCTTTGGCAGTATCGGCGGATTTGACGTCCAAAATTAGAGCCGTTATGGGACAAGAGTGCATTGTGTTCACCTCTTTGGGCGCGCAATCCTTCACGCTCAATAGCAAAATTGCCTACCTAACGGCACAAACCTCCTCGGTGTACAAGTACCAACAAATGTACTGCCACCCATTGTACGGCAAAACAATCTACCACCTTGGCTCTTCCATTTCCTACGGCTCAGCAAACAATGGTGTTTCCTTTGCCGAACAAATCCGCGATATTACCGGCTCCAACATGGTCAAGCAAACGGTAAGTGGCACAACCCTTTCCGCACAAAAGTCCAATTCCTATGCCGACCGTTGGTCCAACTTTACCTTTACCGATAGTCCCGACTACCTAATCATCCAACTTAGCACCAACGACTTTACCCAATCAGGCATAACCCTTGGCTCCGTTGGCACGCAAAAGGATGGTTTCGACAAAAACACAACCGCCGGTGCATTGGAGTACATCATCTCCGAAACTCTCAAAAAGAGCCCCAACACCAAGGTGGTTATCTACTCTTGCTCAGTACGCGACAGTTGGGCATCTAGTTACCCCAACTATGCTCGCTTTGCCAATATCGAACTAGCCAAACTTCAAGAAAAGTGGGGTATTTTGATTGTTGACCTGTTCAGTTTGGATGCAATGTTGCCAAACGTGATGAGCGACGACATCCACCCCAACAAACAAGGCTACGCGTTGTTGTTTACTCCAACAATGATCAACGTTTTGCTCAACGATATCCAAGCAAACTAATTTTACCTTAGCAAACAAACTTTAGGAGTTTTACCTATGAGTCAACATGTATTCGACAAAGTACGTGTACAAATTTTGCACAAAAACATTGTTCGTATCGAGCAAATGTACCAAAATGGTTTTTGCGACCAAAACACCTACTTTGTTCCCAGTAGAGATTGCTTTGGTGGCTACCCAAGCAGTTGCCAAACGGACGAACACGGCAATAACGTTGTAGTATTTGACGACTACAAATTGGTTGTGCCAAATGGCGCTAAAACGCTTGCAAATGTCCAGTTGTACCACAACGATAAACTTGTATACACCTACAAATCCATCTCCAACAGTGGCGAACTGCCCGTGCCTCACAAAACGCCCGCAGTTTTTGCCATTGCCGACAAACCCCGCCTTTTGATGCCCGCAAACGGCTACACAAAGGGCGCAAGGTATCCATTGCACAAAGGAGCAAAGGACACCTATCTTTTGCTTTGTCAAGGCAACCACGGCCTCCTACGCCAACTTTACGTACAACTTACCGGCCGTACGGAAATGGTGCGCCTGTCCACACTTGGTTTGTGGAACTCTCGCTACTTCGAGCACAGCGACGAGTCTGCCCGCCAACTACTTTGCGACTACGCCAAACACGACGTTTCATTGGACGTGATGGTGCTAGATACCGACTGGCGCAAAGCATCCGACCGCGGTATTGGTTACGAAGTCAACACCCAACTTTTCCCATCTATCAAAAAGTTCTTCCAGTTTGCCCACAGCAAGCACGTGGAAGTTTGTTTCAACGACCACCCCGAACCAGTTGCCGGCGCGCGAAACATGTTTTCCGCAACGGAAATTGCCTACCGCTACAAAAACTTGACCAACCATCTCAAAAGCGGTTTGGACTACTGGTGGTACGATCGCAACTGGCACACAAAACTCATCAGCCCAAACGATGGAATTGATGCGGAAAGCCTTGGCGCGTACGTGTTTACCGACATCACCAAAAGTTACTTCCAATCGGTGGCAAGCAAGGACATTTACCGCCGTCCCATCATTTTGTGCAATGCCGACAACATCGCCAATGGTAACTATGTTGCCATTCAGGACAGCGCAAGCCACCGCTACTCCACCCAATGGACAGGGGATATCCCCTCCGACGAGGCATCCATCGCAACGGAACTAAATAACTTGATGCGTGCGCAAAACAACTGCGTTACCTATCTCCATCCCGATTGTGGCGGTCACACAGGCAACCCCACCAAGGAGGAGTACATCCGCTGGATGCAATTTGGCGCATTTTTGCCCATCTATCGTCCACATTGTACCAAGGACGTTGTGCGTTTCCGCGAGCCTTGGGTGTACGACCAACAAACGTTGGATATTTGCCGACAATTCATCAAAATGCGCTATCGCTTGATGCCTGTCTGGTACAAAAACGCCTACGAAAGTTACCTCAAAGGCATGCCACTTTTGCGCCCAATGGAGTTTTGTGACGTTACCGACAAACGTACCTACAACATCACCGATCAATACATGCTTGGCGACAACATCCTTGTTGCTCCAATGCACGGTGTTGCGCCCCTTCGCGTTGCCCCCAAAAGTTACCTTGCGCCAGTAAGCGCCACGTACTACCAAGGAGTGGACTTCCAAGGAGAGCCAATTTATCAAACTGAGTACAAAATTCTTCAAAACTACTTCAACCACACAGCGCCAGCGCCCCAAGTGCCGGTGTATAACTACTCGGCTGTGTTCAAAACAAAACTTTGTTTCGACAAGGATGTCGAATTGATTGTTGAGGCGGACGATGGCGTAACTGTTTTGGTGGATGGCGTTGTCACTTTGAAGGACGACAACTACCACAGCGCCTGCAAGATGAAGGCGGGCACACTCAAAGCCAACAAGCAGTACGACGTGGAAATCCGCTACTTCCAAGGCGGAGGCGAGGCGTCCATCGCATTGTTCTACAACCCAATTCACTCCGGTTGCAACTTGGTTGAGCGCTCGGTATACCTACCTCAAGGTCAATGGATTGATGCCTTTACCGGTGCACAATGCGCTCACGGCACACGCAAAGTGGTTTGCAACTACAACGCAATGCCACTCTACATCCGCAAGGGCGCAGTTATCCCCATTTTGCAAAGCGCTCAAACAACTGCGGAACTGGATTGGTCCAACGTTACTCTCGATTGGTACCCCAGCAAGGAAACCAACGTTTGCGACTACATCTACGAGGATGACCACGAAACAACCGCCTACAAACTTGGCCACGTTAGGACTTCCGCCTTTGAAACGTCTTATGACTCTCCAAACAACACCTTGCAACTGACGTTGCATCCATCTTGTGGCAGTTTTGACGATGGCATGACTAGCAGACAAATGCACGTCAAGTACCACTTGCTTGGTGGTACAAGCGCCATCAAAAAGGTGCTTGTCAACGGAAAGGCGGTGGACTACTCCGTAACTATGGCGGACAAACTGGACTACCCATTGTCCACCAAAGCCGATTGCACAAGCAACACGTTGCAATTTTCCTTCCAACACCCACTACAAAGTACCTCCGTTGTACAAGTAGTGCTAAAGTAACACAACCTACCCACTTTTGGTGCAAAACCCAACTCACTCGAAACTATTTACAAGGAGAACAAAGTAATGGCTAACATAGTATTGAAAAACATCTACAAAGTCTACGATGGTGGCGTGCGTGCTGTATCCGACTTCAACTTGGATATTGGCGACAAGGAATTTGTCGTTTTTGTAGGCCCATCCGGCTGTGGCAAATCCACAACGTTGCGCATGATTGCCGGCCTTGAGGAAATCACAGCAGGTTCTTTGTTTATGGATGGCGTTTTGGTAAACGACATCGAGCCAAAGGATCGCAACATCGCAATGGTATTCCAAAACTATGCGCTCTACCCACACATGACGGTGTACCAAAACATGAGTTTCGGCTTGCGTATCCACAAGATGCCCGCTGACGAAATCGACCGCCGTGTAAAAATGGCAGCGGAAATTTTGGGTATCGAGGATCTTCTTTCCCGCAAACCAAAGGCGCTTTCCGGCGGACAACGTCAACGCGTAGCGCTTGGCCGTGCTATTGTTCGCGAGCCAGCAGTATTTTTGCTGGACGAACCACTTAGTAACTTGGATGCAAAACTGCGCGTACAAATGCGTGCGGAAATCACCAAGTTGCACCACAGACTTGCCACAACCTTTATCTACGTTACTCACGACCAAACCGAGGCCATGACAATGGGTACGCGTATTGTAGTTATGAAGGATGGTTTCATTCAACAAGCGGATACCCCAACAGTATTGTACGAAGAACCCATCAACGCATTTGTTGCAACCTTCCTTGGTTCTCCTCAAATGAACATGATCAACACCGTATTAGCGCCAAACGGCAACAGTATGTCGGTGGACGTTGGTGGTGCAACAATTCTCTTCCCGGAAATCAAGCGCAAGCAACTGATTGGCGGAGATGACGTGTTTGGCGAAGTTATCTTTGGTATCCGCCCAGAAAACATCACAATCAGCCAAACTGATGGCGTTCCTGCCACAATCGAACTTGTCGAGCACCTCGGTCGCGAAACAATCGTCTACTGCAGGATTGCCGACCGCGAGGAAAACGTCATCGCAAGCGTACCAAGCAACCACGGCCTAAAACGCGGTATGGACGTGTTCCTTCAATTCGACATGCTCAAAGCGCACCTGTTCAACCGCACAACCGAGCAAACAATCATGGGTGTTCCCGCATTCAACAATTACCCATGCAAACTGGAAAATGGCACGGTAGACCTTGGCATTGCAAAGTGGCAACTTCCAAAGGAATTTGTAGCACGTACCTTCGATTTTACCGAAAAACGCGCCTGCAAAATCAGTATCCAAACATCCAAAATCAGCACTCAACCTGTGGAAAACGGCGTAAGTGTGGAGGGCATTGTAGACTTTGTCAGCAAGGGTAGCGACACGTCCGCAGTATATCTCAAGATGGATGGCGCTCAAATGGTGTTCCGTACAGCGGAAGGCAACTACGAGCCCGGCCAAAAGGTAACTTTGTACATCCCACAAGATGGCTTGATGCTCTGGGACGAGGAGGGCAACAAACTTGTTAGCCAACACGTTGTATCCAACAACAGCGCTCCTTGCACGGTAAAAACTGTTGGCGACACCATGAAGGTAAAAGTTGGCCCAACAACACTAACTTTGCCCGCGCGCGAAGGTATCCAAGATGGCGAACATACCATCACACTTGCCTCCGACAAACTCAAGGTTGTCTACGACTACAAGTTTGCCAAGAAAAACGGCATCGAGCGTAACTCCGCTAGCAAAAACGTCGTTACCGCCCTTGCTTACGACGAAGACGAACTTGGCGCGCTCAACGCTGTGTTCGTTCAACTAAAGGGTTGGGATAGCTACGTAACAGCCGTTGTTCCAAACAACTTCTCCGTGTACCAAATGCCAAAGTTCGCATTGGAAATCACCCCCGAAAGCGTAATCATCAAGTAATGAAAAAGTAGCACGTATCTGCAAAAAATAACAAAAACCACCTATCAAACTACATTGTCAAAAATGTAAAGATAGGTGGTTTTTTCACTTATTATTTTTGTTTTTGATATTCCTAAACGCAAGCACAAATGCTACAATAGTTATAACAAAATCACAACAGTATCACAACATCACTTTTGGGTGCGAATTTTGTTGCATTTTGTCATTTTTTGCGCACACGTCATTCGTTTTTGCCCTTTACCGAGTGCTTGCTACTAGGCAAAGTGTTCAGTTGTTTGCGGTATTCCACGGGGGAAAGTCCCACTTTTTTCTTGAATAGGTTGGAAAAGTAGTTTTGTTCGTCAAATCCAAGGGACTCGGCAATTTCCCCAACGCGCGACGATGTCGTTGCCACAAGGTGTTTGGCAATTTCCATCTTTCTGTCGATGTAGTAGGAGTAGGGCGTCTGTCCGTAGTACTTTTTGAATTCACTAATTACCTGCGCCTTGCTAACAAGCAATCCCTTGGCAATGGTATCAATGGTGATGTTTCCGTACAGATTGTTGTCCAAAAACACCTTTGTGTACTTGGCAATGGTGGAGGTGTAGTGCTTTTCCTGCTTGTTTTGCGCAAGTCGTGTGATGATTTTGAACACAATCACGGCAGCGTCGTAGCACACTTCGTCGTTGAATATGGTGGATTTGGACAGTTGCAACAGGTCAAAAAACAAATCCTTGCATTGGGAGTTTTTGAACACCGTCTTGTCGTCCAGCTTGTAGGCGCTAAGCAGTTGCCCGATTATCTCCCCGTGGATGTTGATCCAAATCTTTTCGTAGGGGTTGTCCTTGTCCGCCCAGTAGTGGTGGGTTTCGTTTTCCTTTAGGATGTACAGGTCGTCCTCTCTAACGGTGATGGATTTTTTGCCCATGGAGATGTGTCCAACACCCTTCAAAACGTACTCAAACACGTAGTAGTCACTGCGCTTTCGGTCGATGTAGTACTTGGGGTTGGGGTGTGTTATGCCAATGCAATCCACAATGATGGGCGTGTCCAAGTCCCCCACAAAGTGGGTAAGTTCCTCTTCCGACACGTCGCCGTAACTGATATTTCCCAAGGGGTCAATTAACTGTTTTTTACTGTTTAGTTTCATAGCACCAGTTGTCCTCGTAAATTTTAATTTTGTGTATAACAACTTTAATTTTGTGTATTGAGTTGACTATTTTTGTTCTATTATAATTATAACATAAAACGATGTCAATATCTTTTGCCAAATTTTTAGCAGTTTTGTGGCGCTCAATTTGTTCCTATGATTAAATTCCAGCATTTTTTGCAAAAATACGCAAAACGCCATCGTTTTTAGACAATTTTATCAAAAGTTATCAAAATTCAAAAAGTTCGCTTTAGTTATCATTTGGAGGCAAAATGACATTATCCAGCAAAAAACGAAGCATTATCACACTTGTACTACTGATTGTTTTGGTAGTATCGTTGTTGGTTGCCTGTAATCAACAACACGAATGTCAAAATATATGCGAAAAATGTGGGGGTTGTACGTCCGACTGTGCAGAGGAAATTTGCGTCGAAAACAAATGTCCTGGTCACGGTCCTACTGTAGAGCCCCATTTTTGCAAAAATGCCTGTGACAAATGTGGTTTGTGCACCAACCTTGCTTGCACCGATCCCGTTTGCGCGCAAAAGTGCGATGGCGTTCATGCCCCAGCAATGTACGTGCAAGTGGGCAACTTGCGTGTAGGACTTCTTTCCGACACACTTGTCCGCATCGAGGAACGCGGTAGCAAAGGTTTCGAAAACCGCAACACCTACCTTGTTTCCAACCGCACCGATTGGAATGTGCCCGAACACACGGAAAATGTCCAAAATGGCGAAACAATCATCACAACTGCAAACTATGTCGTTCACGTTCCACAAAACGCAACTAGTTTGAACGGTGTCTACATCGAAAACCCCAAAGGGGAGTTGTTGTGGCAATACACAGGCGAAACAACGTCCAACGTGTACCTTCCAAGTCCATCTGACCAACTTTCCAGTTGGTACTTTACCGATAGTCCACGTGTTGTTCCTTCCGACAAGGGCTACCACTACGAACTAGACGACAATGCTGATCCGCTCCAAGGTTGGGATTTCAACAACGATGCCCCCGATTGTTACGTATTCTTGCCACAAGGCGACTACAAACAATTTTGCAACGACTACGTAAACTTGACAGGCAGTAGCGAAATGGTTTCCTTGCAAATGCTTGGTTATTGGGACTCTCGTTGGTATGCCTACAACGAAGAAACCGCCCTTGCGCAAATCAAGGAGTACACCGACCGTGGCTACAGTTTGGACGTTCTTGTTATCGACACCGACTGGCACTCCAGTAACGGTATCGGTGGTGTAGGTTACCAAATCAACACCGAATTGTTCCCCAACATGTCCAAGTTCTTGGACGAGTGCCACGAACTAGGCGTAAACGTCATGTTTAACGACCACCCACAACCAGTTCCCGGCACAAACAACGTTTTGGACTACGACGAAGTGCAATATCGTCACCAAAAGTTGACAATGATTTTGTCCCTTGGTCTGGACTACTGGTGGTACGACCGCAACTGGAGCGTATCACTTAACAATGCTCATCCCGATATCTCCGTGTTTGCATTTGGTATGTATGCTTACCAATTTGTAACGGACGACTACCTACAAAGCATCACCGACATTGGCGAGTATGCAAAGCGCGCACTCATCATGGGTAACGTCGATGGATGCTTGCACGGCAAGTGGATGTACGCAAGTGATATCTCCGCCCACAGGTATTCCATCCAATGGACGGGCGACATCAACACCGATAGCAACGCTCTCGCTCAAGAAATCTACGCAACCATCTATGGTGGCGCGGAAGTTGGCCTTCCATACATGTCCTCCGACTTGGGTGGCCACACGTCCAGCGTTTCCGACGATATGTACGTTCGTTGGATGCAATATGGTGCATTGTCCACAATTTGCCGTGTTCACTGTACCGACGTAAACAACATCGGTCAAGAGGGCCGTATGCCATGGTTGTATGGCGACTTGGCAGAGGACGTTGTTCATCAATACATGGACATGCGCTACCGCTTGCTTCCACTTTACTACTCACTCGCTCGCGAAAACTACGATACAGGCCTACCAATCATGCGCCGTACCGATATCGAGTACCCCGACTACAACGAGGCATCTCGCAACGACCAATACTTGCTTGGCGAAAACATCCTTATTGCTCCATTCGATTCGGCGGAAAAAACCGACCTTGTTCCAACAAGTTGGCTCAAGGACAAAAACGGCAAACCTGGTTTGACAGGTACCTACTACGGCGACACAAGTTTTGGTCAACAAATTGGTCAACGCACCGACTCTCAAATTGATTTCAACTGGGATGGTGGTGTGTTTGGCACAAACAGCAACTACACAGTTAGATGGGAAGGCACAATCACCATTGGCGAAAAGGACTCCCGTTTGTGCTTCTTTGCTGACGATGGTATCCGTGCTTATATCGATGGCAAACTTGTTGCCGATGGCTGGTCTGTCTACGACAAACTTATCTCCACCGACTACTACAAAGCAGGCACAACACACACCATCAAAGTAGAGTTCCGTCAAGACTACGGTGGATCTCACTGCTACATGTACTACAACGAACGCAACGACGATGGCACAATGATTCCAAACACACGCACCGTGTTCATCCCCGATGGCACTTGGATGGACGTTTGGACAGGCGAACGTTTTGTTGGTCCACAAACTATCACAGTTTCCCACGACCTAAAGACATCCCCAATCTTCGTTCGCGAAGGCGCAGTACTTGCCTTGGCAGAAAACATGAAGAACACCTCCGAAAAGGATTGGTCCAACATGGCTTTGGATGTGTACACAGGCACAACTAGCACCTCCACAACTCTTTATGAGGACGACACTCAAACTCAAGCGTACAAGTACGGTCACTACCGCACAACGCTCATCACAAACGAGCACGCAAACGGCACCTACACAGTAACAATCAACCCTGCCCAAGGCACGTTTAGTGGCGACCGCGCATTTGAAAAGCGCAACTGGACAGTTCGTATCCATGTTCCCGAAGGTTGTGGCAACCTCAAAACTTTGCGCGTAAATGGCAAAAACTTCCAAAACTTTGCCCTTTACCAACAAAGTAGCAAAGCAAACCCATTCGCATTCTCAGGTCCAGCGTTGGATGGTGACGTTATCGAATTTGTTTTGACCGATTGTGATATTCGTCAAGCAATCACAATCACATACTCGTTCCAAAATGCACAAACAACCCTTCAATCTCCCGAGTATCATAACACACCATCCAATGTTGAGATTGACGTTCAAAACAGCGTTGGCGACGACGTAAATCTCACCGACGTGGGCGAAATGGACTGGGTTCACTTTGGTGTGGACGACGTCAAAAAGACCGTTCGCAAGGATACGGCAAACCACTTGATTGGTCAAATCTCCAGCTACTCCAACTACGAACTGTTGAGTTCTAACGTGTACGCAAGATGGACTGATGGCGACCAAACAATGCCAAGTGCAAACATCGTCAACGGCGGACTTGTTTCCTACAAGAACTTCGACATAACACTTAACGTTGACCAAACAGAACGCTACTACGTTCTTAACCTCGGTGGCGAAAACTGCATTGCAAAACTTACCGTTCGCGACCGCGCAGGCAATGCTCAAACAGTAACGTTTGGTAACCTCTACGGCTCCTTTGCAAAACGCGTTGTCATCAAGGCAAACAGCACCGAGCAAAGTCAACTTCAACTGACTTACGCAGTTATGGTAAGCAGACCAAACGGCACAGGTGCATATTCCAAGGTTAACGTCAGCGCAATGTACGTAACGGCACAAGTAAAGGACGTTGTAACAATCGACACATCCCGCGTATCCGTAAAGGTTAGCGCACCAATGGACGTTCCTGCAACAGCCGATTTGTCCACAACCGATGTCGAAGGCGCAAAGGTTGCCGACTGGCGTCACTTTGGCAGTACGGAAAACGCATCCTACATCAGCAAAGCCGATGGCGACACAATCGGTCGCACATCGTTTAGTAGCGGTAGCGCTTTCTACGACTACACAACAAAAATCACTTGGACGGATGGCGATAGCCTTGCAACAAACGCAGGCACAACCAACGGCACTTGTGGCGACATGGTGGATTTGTACTTCAACGTGGATGCCAACACAAAACAAATCATCATCTACACCGGCGCTTGGAATGGCACCAACCTCACAACCGTTCGCGATATCAAGGGCAACGAGATTGGTCGTGCAAAAACCTTCTCCGCTGGCGAAGATGCATCCCGCAAAGTGATTGTAATTGATGTCGAAAGTCAATTGGAAACAACAATCGTTGTTCGCATCCAAAAGACGGAGGGCACAGGCAACGTTGCCTTGGCAGCAATCCAAGTTTTGGACAAAGCCGACTAACAAACTTTCCCAAACATAGTATTTTTAGCCATTGGTGGGGTTTTTCTCCACCGATGGCAAAGTGCATTTTGCATTTGCAAACGCGCACGTCTAAATAGATTTTTTTAGATATCTAGATATATCTTTAAGAATAAAAAAAGGAGGAAATTATGAAAAACGCAAAACTAGTACTTGCATTAGTAGTTGTGCTTGTTATGTGTATGGCGTTGAGTGCTTGTCAAGACCCAATAACCTACACATTGGACAAAACAACCCTTTCCTTGGAGGAAGGCAAAACACAACAACTAAAAGTAATCGCTTCTGATGGAAGCCAAGCCACAGTTACGTACACGTCTAGCGACGCAAAAGTGGCAACAGTAAGTAACAGCGGTCTTGTGACGGCAGTTGCACCTGGTAGTGCAACCATCACAGCCAAAGTAGGCGAGACCGAGCTTAAGTGTGCAGTTACAGTAACAGCAAAACCTGTTGAGTACACTTACGCAATCAGCAAATCTTCCGTCGAGTTGGAAGTAGGCGAAAGCGAAACTTTGTCCGTAACAGTTACACCAAACCAATCCATTTCCGTAACTTGGACAAGTAGTGCTCCTGCAGTTGCAACAGTAACTAACGGCGTTGTAGAGGCAGTTGCACCAGGCACAGCAACAATCACAGCATCTGTAGACGGCAAAACTCTCACTTGCGACGTTACAGTTGTAAAAGCGCCACCACTCTTCACTCTTGCTCCATCCGGCACACAAGATTTGGAAGCAGGCAAAACGTTGCAACTAACAGTGACGTCCAGCGACGAAGACCCATTCGAGGTTGTTTGGTCCAGTTCCAACAACGAAATTGCAACAGTTGACCAAAACGGTTTGGTAACAGCAGTTGCCAAGGGCGAAGCCATCATCAAGGCAACCATTGGCGAAGTGGAAAAAACTTGCACAATCAAGGTATTCCAATACGAATATTCTTACGCGCAAGAAGTTGCTCTTTCCTTTGGCGAAACAGGCAAGATCGATGTTTCCGTTGCTCCAAACAAGGAAATGGCTCTTTCCTTCCAAGTTAGCGAAGGCACAAGCGTTTCCGTTGACGCTCAAGGCAACATCACAACCGAAGGCATTGGCGCATCCACAATCATCATCAAGGATGGCGACAAGCAAGTTGGTCAAATTGCAGTTCAAGTAAATGCAGTATTCACAACTGCGGAAAGTGTAAAACTCCACGCAGGTGCAACACACCAAATTGAAATTGCATCCAAGCCCGAAGGCGCAGCACAATCCATCACATACGCATCCAACAACGAACAAGTTGCAACAGTTAGCGAAACTGGTCTTATCAGCGCAGTTGCAAACGGCAGTGCTACAATCACAATCACAGTTGATGGCATCACATTGCAAACGGAAGTTGTTGTTAGCGACACATTTGCATCTAGCAGTATCGAGTTGCTTCCAAACGGCAACAGAGATAACCCAATTGATTTGACAGCAGGCGCAGAGTATTGGGAACAATACATTGCAAACGAAGTTAACCACAAGGCTTACGTCACCGCGGAAGAAGATATCATCACTATGTCCGCCGACGGTCTTGGCTACTTGTCCGACTACAAATCCTTCATTTCTTGGAATGGCGGTGCAAACAAATCCACATGTTCTTGTGGCAAGTGCGACAAGGAAAGTCAAAACGGTGGCGACGGTGGTTGGACAGATGGTGGCACAAAGGCAGCAGCATTGAACGTTGTTGACGCAATTATCCGCATTGAAATCAAATTGCAAGCGGGTCAGTCCACAATCAAAATCTACACCGGTGGTTACAACCTCATCGGTCGTGTTCAACTCAAACTTGGCGAACAAGTCCTTGGCGAAGAATCCTTCAACAACCAAAGCGCGCACAACTCTCAATGTGTAACCTTCCAAGTTAGCACACTCAAAGCACAAACTGTTGTTGCGGAACTTGTAATGGAAAACAACTTTGGCGATGATGGTCACTCCTGCATCTCTTTGGCAGGCGTAAGCGTATCTGGCGACGTTTACCAACTTGAAAAAGCAGGCGTACGTCTTGTTCCAGGCGAACAAGCACAAATTGTTCTTAACAAAAATGGCGAGGCTCTTGCCCAAGGCGTTACATACGAACTTATCTCTGGCGAAGGCATCGTTTCTCTTGACGGTGGCAAAGTTACCGCATTGGCAGTTGGCGAAGCGAAAGTCAAAGCAACTGCGGACGGCCGTGAACGTATCTTCACAGTAGAAGTTGGCTACGTTTACAAAGTAGAAGAGTCCGTTGCTCTTCACGTTGGCGAAAAATACCAACTCAACGTTGTTTCCGAACCAGCAGGCTCCAGCGCAAAAGCAACCTTCCAAAGTGGCGACGAAGCAATCGCAAAGGTTAGCGAAAGTGGCGAAATCGAAGCAATTGCAAATGGCGTTGCTTACATCACAGTTACAGTTGATGGTCAAACATTTACAGTAACAGTTAACGTTGCTGACGTTGTTGCATCTGCCGAAGTTACAAAACTTGGCAAAGACAAGGCTAACCCAATCGACCTTACAGCAGGCGCAGAGTATTGGGAACAATACATTGCCGGCGAAGAAAACCACAAACTTTACAAATCTGCACAAGAAGATATCATTGTTAAATCTGCCGAAGGTCTTGGCTATTTGTCCGACTACCCAGCATTCATTTCTTGGAACGGTGGCGCAAACCAAAACATTTGTGATTGCGGACATTGCAACAAGGAAGACCAAAACGGTGGCGATGGCGGTTGGAACGGCGATGCAGGCACAAAGGCTGCAGCATTGAACGTTGTAAACGGCATTATCTCCCTCGAGTTCAAAGTTTACGCGGGCGACAGAGATATCAAAATCTACACCGGTGGTTACAACCTCAAGGGACTTGTAGAACTCAAACTTGATGGTCAAGTTATTGCAAGCGCTACGTTCGACAACCAAAGCGCTCACAACGCTCAACTTGTAACATTCCACGTTAGCGCAAACAAAGACGTTACTCTTGTTGCCGAACTCTCCATGACAGATAACTATGGCGACAATGGTAACTCTTGCATCTCCTTGGTAGCAGCATCCATCAGCGGTGACGTTTACCAACTTGCCGATGCGGAAGTTCGCATTGCATCCACAGGCGAATACGCTCCAGTTCTCAACAAGAACGGCGAACCTTTGACCGAAGGCGTTGAACTTGCAGTTATCGAAGGCAACGACGTAGTAGAAATTGTCGATGGCAAAGTTAAAGCATTGAAGGCTGGCTCTGCAAAAATCCAAGTTTCTGCTGATGGCAGAGTTCGTACACTCACAGTTAACGTTGGCTACGAGTACAGCGTTGGCGAAACACACCTCACATTGAAACAAGGCACAACTCACCAAATTGTTGTAACAAGCGACCCAGCAGGTTCAACAGAAAAGGCAACCTACGCAACCGATAGCGATGCAATTGCAAAGGTTGACGAAAACGGTCTAGTGACAGCAGTTGGCGCAGGCGAAGCGCACATCACAATCACAGTGGAAGGCAAACAATACATCATCCAAGTTGTTGTAACCGGTATGGAAGTTTCCGTTTCCAACCGCAACATCGCAGGCGAAATGATCGACTTGACAGCCGACAACGTTATCTACTGGGAACACTACATCTGGAACGAAACCAACCCAATGGCTATCGAAAATGATGCACAAGACATCATCAACATGGATATCTCCGACAACGGTGGCGATCCAGGTTACGGTGCTCACATGTACTTTACAGGTAGCCGTGGTCCAAAGGCAGACTCCTTCAACGACGGTGCATACCACAAGTTCAGCAGAGATAGTTTGTTCCAAGGTACAGTAACAGTTCCTGCAGGCACACACGAAATCCGCATCTACACAGGCGCTTGGGAAAACACTCAAAACAAAGTTTCTTTGCTGGATGGTGAACAAGAACTTGCTAGCTACACAATTGAAAAGACTGCTGGAGGTATCAACATACTTGTAACCTTTACAGTTACAACAGAAGAAGCAAAAACTCTCACAGTAAAACTCCAAGCATTGGAAGGCGACAACTGCCGTTTGGCAGCAATTGCCGTTGCAACTCCCGAAACTCCACAATCTATCGTAGCAAGTCACGAACAAACAGAACTTGATGGCAATGATATCAACCTCAGCACAGTTGGTACAATCGACTGGGTTAAGTACAACGTGGAAAAGGACGGCACAACAAACAACGTTATCGGCAAAGCAAGCGGCACACTCATCAGTAGAAACGATATCGGTACCGGCAACGGTTGGGACTACAAAGCTAAGTTCACTTGGGGCGAAGATGGTAGTGTTCTCGCAACAGATTGCGACGACGGCGACTTCGATCCTGGTATCCACAACAACTTCCGCTTTGCGGACGAATTTATCGATGCAACAGTTCATCTCACAGCTGATGTCAAGACAATTACATTGTACGTATCCGGTTGGAACTCCAACTATGGTTTGTACATCATCAACCCAGATGGACAACTCGAGTATGTATCCGACGTATTCACATCTAGAGATGGCGGTTCTCATGCATTTGCTATCACATTGAAAGTTAACGTTGCAGAAGAAGGCGACTACAAACTCTGCTTGCGCAGACTTGGCTCCGACGGTAACATGGGCTTTGCAGCAATCGCACTTGGCGAGTAAGTCAAACAACTATCTAGCAATCAGTTACTTGTAAACAAATTCCTGTAACTTGGCGACTAACGAGTTGCAAAACATTGGTTGCTAACAGGATTTTGCAACAAACCGATTACTAACCAACCAATTGGATGGACATTCCCCTGATTTTCAGGGGAGTGTCACCATCCATTATCAAAACTTTCAATTTTGTATATTTACAAGCCTCTCACTTTGGGGCGCAGCGCGTAAATCAAACAGTACATAAATGGCTCCCACTCTGGGGGAGCTGTCACCATAGGTGACTGAGAGGGCTACTCTGTCACTACATAATCGTAGTTGTAAAAAGTTTGTCAGCAACTAATCTTTGATTATTTTTAACCTTTCAACTTTCGTGGAGTTATCCACAAAACCTTGCAAACGTGGTGGTTTGCATTGTATCGCAACCCCGTGGCAAAGGGCTTTTGCCAACCTACTTAACTTCGACTACAACGCATTTTGCGTGTATATAAAACTCACTACAACTCAACTGTTGACAACCTTTGTCAACTTAGCAAACCTAGCAAACACATTGACTAATGGAGGACGTAATGAACAAAAAAATCCTTGTCATATTTCTACTATTCACGATGATTCTATCGTTACTTTGCCTGTCTGCTTGTGGTGGCAACGAAATTGTCCTTGCTGGCACACAGCATGGTAGTATTTCCGCCAGTCACACCTCGGCGCGCGAAGGGCAACAGGTAACAATCTACCTCACACCTGACCAAGGCTACAGGGCGGACAAAGTGCTCATCAATGGTCAAGAACACCCCATCCAAAACAACCAAGTTGTGTTCCCAATGCCCAACCAACCTGTCAACGTCGAGGCAACATTCGTCACTGATGACTACGCGCTCAACGTGCAAAACTCCGTTGGTGGCTCCATCGTTGCTAACGACCGCTACGCATCCGGCGAACAAGTAACCCTCAAGGTTGTCCCTGCATTTGGCTACTACGTTCAAGGCCTTGTTGTGGATGGTGTTCCAGTAAGTCTAAGTGGCGACAAATACCAATTCCCAATGCCCGCAAGGGACGTGGACGTTAGCGCATCATTTGCAATGAGTTCCGTTCAACCAACAACAGTTCCCGGTGGCGAGGTTGCAAACATCTCCGCCAATGCTCCCGCAGGTGGCACGGCAACATCCAAGTGGTACTTGGCGTTTCAAGAACAAAAGGTTGTTGTAACAGCCTACGTTACCGACGGAACAATCCTTTCTAGCAAGGATGGTATCATGTTGTACAGCGGACGCAACAACTTTGCTGACCGCATCGGTGCGGACAACCACAGCATCAAGGTTTCCCCAAGTGGCGAAGTTACTGTCAAAAACGGCTACAACGGCAGTTTTGTTTCGGCAGATAACGGTGGTGTAAGCGCAACTGTCAAAGTTCTCAGTTTGCAAGGCAACGCAGTTGATGGCTACGTCATTTCCGTTGACCTCCCCTACGAGTTTTTGGGCGTAACCAAGGATAACGCGCAAAGCAACCTAACCCTTTTGCCATATCTTTTGAATGGCGACCGCGAAGGCACAGCGTTTGGCGCAACGGAAAGCACCTTGGACGAGTTCTATTCTTCCGTCAACCCCAACACCTATCCATTGGTATCTACTCAAGGTTTCCGTCAAAACGGCTACATGTTTGGCCAAGGCGAACTTGGTTCCTACAAGGATATCTTGGCTCAAGGCGGTCAATGGGATACCTCCCGCGACTACCCACAAGGCCACGAAAACTACAATGATCGCATTGTAACTTTGAACGGTCACGATGGTGGCGACAACAACATTGCATTTGTTCGCTCCGCCGGCACAACGTCTTTTGTCAAGGCAACCTTCAAGGTAAATGCCCTCCACAACGAGTACGAACGCTTCCCCAAGTTTGGCTTTATGGTGTACGACACTCAACTTGCCAACAGCGGTGTGTTCATGTACGTGGATGCCTACGCAACCGAAGGCAAAACAAGCGGTATTCAACTGATCGACCTTGTTGGCACCTCTTTGGGCTATGCATCTCAACTACAAGGCGCTTGGCTCAACTGGACAACACTTTCCGGCACGGAAGGTATGTTCAACCCCAACACAAAAACAATCACTCTTTCCGTTTGCTACAACAATGGTTTTGTCTACTTCTTTGTGGAAGTTGGTGGCCAAGACGTTTTGGTAGGCGTAACAACCTACAAGGCGCAAGGCGACGTGGTAATTTCCATCAAGAGTTTCGCTCTTGGTTTGGAAGTAACCAACTACTTTGCAACCAACGATCCAAGTGACGAATCCTTC
Organism: Clostridia bacterium; assembly: GCA_017409765.1. Taxonomy (GTDB): domain Bacteria; phylum Bacillota; class Clostridia; order Christensenellales; family CAG-314; genus Fimimonas. Next base: position 20,649 of record JAFQSA010000012.1, read on the forward strand.
AAAACACACAACAAGCGCGCTGACGGCACAACCATCGGCGACAACGCAAGTGGCTATGCCTACACCGAAGGATGGAGTTTCTTTGGTGACCTTGCGGAAAACACAGGCGCAGGCGACCAAATTGTCTACATCAAGGGCGTAACAGCCAGCGCAAACTTCTACGCACAAGCAGACCTCACTTCCCCAACAAAGGTGGGCAACATGGCCGACCAATACACCAAGGCAGGTGCCGTTCTCAAAAACGAAAACTACACAATCATGGGCTACGTGGACCTCAACGACCACACAGCGGCAAACAACCGCGTTGTATGCAACTTTGCCGTACGTTTCGAGTCGGGCGATCGCATTGGCCAATGGATTTGGGAGGCAGGCGTTTCCAGTAGTTTTGGCGTAACCATCGAAGACAAGTTTGTAACCATCGGTATTGCAAAACTTGGCCCACGCGTATACCTCACAATGAATGGCACAATCGTTGCCACCTACTACAACAAGGATATCGAAAACCAAACCTTTGTTGCCGGCATGATGGGCTTCAACCGCTCCATGATGGTAAAAAATGGTAGTGGCACAATGGATATCGACCAAGTAAAACAAAAGATTGGTCTTACCACTGCGGAAAACGTTGTGTTCGATGGCGTTTTGGACGATGCAATTTGGACAGACAAAGTGCTCGACGCAACACAAACCTTTGCCGACCAAGGCGACGGTCGCAAGGTACAAATTTCCGCTGTCAAAGGTCAAGACGGTGTGTTTGTAGCGCTCACGTTGTACACAAACACAATGCAACGTCAATTTGCTCAATCAGTTGGTTGGAGCGAGGCGTGCAACATCGAGTTTAGATTGCACCAAATGAGCGACTCCAACAAAACAAACAAAAACCTCGTTCACTATGTTGCTTTCTACGACTTTTTGGATGGCGACGTAACAACGTCTGCAAGTTTTTTGAACGCTCAATCCAAACTTGAACAAGTAACATTCGAAAACGGCCAAAAGGGCTACAAAGTAACTGTGGAATTCTTCATTCCATACAACTACTTTGGCAACAACGCGTCTGCGGACAAACTTCCAATCTACGTTTGGACGGCAACCTTCGACGACAACAACATGCCCGCAATGAATCGCACCTATAACCAACAAATCATGTACGTAACGGACAATGGTTTGGTTGTAGAAAATATCTAGTCAACCTATTCACTAATGGACGGGTGCAAAAACATCCGTCCCAATACAAATTCTCTGGAGGAAAGTATGAAAAGAAAATCTCTCATTTGCCTTGTGATGGTACTTTTGCTTTTTGGTACACTCATCTTGACTGCCTGTGGCGGAGATGATGACGACAAAGGCACAACAGTAGTATTTTGGGCTAACTGCAACGACGTAGAATTGCGCGTTTTCCAAGAAATCGTCAAAAAATTTAACGAAAAGTTCAAGGGCGAAATCAACGTAAAAATGGTTCCCAAAACAGGCGATTCCTATGGCGACACTTTGGGCTTGACATTGCAAGGTAGCAAAGCCCCCGACGTATTCTACGTAGGCGACTCTGGTTACAAGGAATATGCCGAACTTGGCTACTTGTACGACATCACCGACTTTATTGAGGAAAGTGACATCTACAACGTCGAAGACATGTGGAGCGACGTTGCCGTACGCTACAAGTACGACACACAAACTCGCCTAACAAACACTCCAAACAGCCGTTACTACGGCGTTCCAAAGGATATCGGCCCAACTGTTCTCTACTACAACGAAACACTCTTCACGGGCGCTGGTATCACAATCTTGAGCGTTGACGAAAAGGGTCTTGATGCCTTCAATGCTGGTGGCAAGGACGACCGTGGCAACACCAAGGCAGACTTGGGACTTGGCAACTACACAGTCAAGCAACAAGGCTTTTTCGAAGTTAACGGTCGCAAGTACTTCAACAACTCCATCCCAATGAGCTGGGAGGAAACAAACGCTTGCGCAAACCTTGTTCAAAGTTACATACGCAACAGTGGCGACAAAAACGGCTACGGCTACTTTACCGAGTGGTGGTTCAACTACGGTTGGACAGTTGGTGGCGACTGCATCCAACAAATCCCATCTGATGATCCATCCTTGAACGGCTACTACTACGACTTCACTCTTATGGAAGACACAACCAACTACATCGTTGCTGACGATTGCGCTTCCGTACAAGTCAACGGCAAAACCTACACAGCCGGCCAAATCATCGAGTACCAAGACAAAATTGATATGAGTGGCTACTCTAGTGACCCAACTGGCAACGCCGCTAAAAAGGATTCCTACAAGGTTACAGCGGAAGTGGAACGCCTTGCTGACGAAGGCAAACTCAACCGCCTTCCAAGTCAACGTGACGCATTTACCGAGTTTGTTCGCCTTGCATCCAAAACAGACACAGTCGTAGACGTTGTCGATGGCGAAAAACTCTACGGCTACGGCATCACTCCATACCCAACAAGTATCGGTGGCGACGCAGGTAAAACTGTATCCTTCATGAATGGTCACTTGGCTATGCTTGTAGACCTTCGTTACATCACAAGTACCTTCCGTGAAGAAATGGACGGCGCTTACGAGTGGGACGTTGCTCCATTGCCAATGTACAAGGAGTACGACGCTGAAGGTAACATCACAGTTCACGGCGTAGAGGCAGGCCACAGCGGTTCCGTTGCTTTGTGTATCAGTAGCAAAACAAAGGTTGCTCCCGAAGCGTGGAAGTTTATCGAGTTCTGCGCAAGTGAGGAGGGTCAAAGCATGCAAGCGGAAGCGGGATTTGCAATTCCACTTCAACGCGACCTTGCTAACAGCCCAGTATTCTTGGATGGTCAAGCGCCTCGCAACGCAAAGGTGTTTATCCGCGCAGCCGAGTACGAAACAGCCGGCGACTGGTGGTACCTCAAAAACAACAAGTGGATCGACACTTGGGCAAACGTTTTGAACGGTTCCGTTCGTAACGGCAAGCTCACAATGACGGACTTCTACAACAGCAAAGAGTACGACATCACGTTTGAAACTCTCATCAAAGACTACTGTAAAAGATAACACACGTATCCCGTACAAATGCGCAAGTTGTAGCAAATTTTTGTTGCAACTTGCCACAAACAAAATTCAACTAAGGAGAGAATAGTCATGTTTCTCGACAAAGTTTATTCCAAAAAGAAAAAGACCAAAAAGGAAGGTATCCTTGGTCTGCTGTTGTCCCTTGGACCAGTAGTGGGATTTCTGTTGTTTGGACTTGTTCCAATGATTCTTGCAATATTCATGTCCTTTATGCATATCGAAGGTTTCTCTTTCGAAGGCTCCAGTTTCAACGGCTTGGATAACTACAAGGAAGTTCTCAACGACCCATTGTTTTGGAAGTCCATCGGCAACACCCTCAAGATGAGCATTTCAACATTTATCAACATTGTTCTTGCTTTGATTATCGCATTTTTGCTCACCAAAAACATCCGTGGCAAAAAGGTATTTAGAACAATCTACTTTATCCCTTACGTTTGTTCCGTTGCCGCACTCACAATCATGTGGAAGTGGATTTTCAACACAAACTACGGCCTTATCAACGGTTTGTTCACACCGGAAGGTCAAGACCCCATCGACTGGTGGGGACGTGCCGACACCTTCATCCCATGCCTAATCATCATGGGTGTTTGGTCGGGCACAGGCTACGGCATTATCTTGTATAGTGCGGCACTTACCAACGTCAAGGGCGCTTTGTACGAGGCGGCTCGCGTGGATGGTGCAAACGGTTTGCAATGTTTCTTCAACGTTACTTTGCCAGCCATCAGCCCAACCTCCTTCTACCTTCTTTTGACAGGCTTGATTGGCGCTTTGCAAGAGTTTGCAAGACCACAAATCATCAGCGGAACAGGTGGCCCGGATAACGTCGGCGTCACGGTAGTGTTCTACTTGTATCGCAATGCCTTCCAGTACTACAACATGGGCGTAGCATCCGCTACCGCTTGGTTGTTGGCAATCCTAATTGTATTTTTGACAATTATCAACTTTACAGTTTCCAAGTTGTGGGTGAGCTATGATTAACGATGTACTAACAAACAAAAATAAATCCGCCCGTACTTCCAAGGCGATATCAAACTTTTGTATCTATCTTGTACTGGTGTTGTTTGCCATTTGGATTTTGGCGCCATTTTCCATGGTTGTCATAACCTCCTTCAAAACCCGCAAGGAGGCAAGCGACCCCGAGTTCAAGTTCTTCCCCGAAAAGTGGTCGTTTGAAGCCTACAAAGATGTTTTCACCTACGTTGCTGGCGTTGAGGAAAACGAAATCCCCGTCATGCTACGTGGCTTCATCAACACACTCATCATCGTGTTGCCACCAACAATCATTGGTTTGTTTATGTCGGCAATGAGCGCCTACGCATTTGCAAAACTGCGTTTCAAGGGCAAAAACTGGTTGTTCTCGTTGTTGCTTCTCACAATGATGATCCCCGGCACAATCATGCTCACGCCATCCTACATGATCTACGACATGCTTGGCTGGGTAGATACTCCATTGCCACTTATGATCCCCGGTATGTTTGGTTCGGCAACTTGCGTATTTTTCATGCGTCAGTTCTACAGCGGTATCCCCGATTCGCTTATCGAGGCCGCCAAACTAGACGGCATGGGCTACTTCAAAATCTTTTGGAAGATCATGGTTCCCCTTTCCGTACCCGCGTTGTTTGCGCAAGGCATTTTGGGCTTTATCGGTGGTTACAACGACTACTTCGGCCCATATCTCTACCTACACGACCCCGAGTGGTACACTTTGCAACTTGCACTCACTTCCTTTAGTGGAACCTATTCCATCAACATCCCAACAGTAATGGCAGGCGCAATTGTTGCAATCATCCCTGCATTGGCAATCTACGTTGTGGCACAAAAGTACTTTATCGAAGGTATTGCCACAAGTGGTATGAAATTGTAATACATAACCAAGGAGTTTACAATGAAAAAACGCATTTTATCCGCTTTGATAGTGCTCGTTATGGTTCTGCTTAGCCTTTCCGTTGTTGCTTGTAGCGGTGCACAAATGCCCAACAAGGCGTATGCATCCATCAACAATGCCGACGACTACAACAAAAACCTGTACTATCTAAACGAACTCAAGTTCGAAATTGCCGACCCATCCGTAATCTACATCGAGGAAGGGGATCAAAAAGGCTATTTCTACGCATACGGCACAAGCGACTTGGTTGGATGTTTTGGCATTCAATGTTGGCGCAGTAAAGACCTTACCAACTGGGAGTACGTTTCCGTTGCTTACCAACCCAACTTCGACACAACCTGGGGCTTTTCCAACCATTGGGCTCCGGAAGTTATCTACGACGAAGGTATGTACTGGATGTTCTACAATGCCGATTGGAACGCCAAAGGTAGCGAACGCAAGTACATCAGCGTTGCCATTTCCGAAAACCCACAAGGTCCATTTGTGTGTGTCGAGGAGGAAGTTCCCGCTTTCGACTTTACTTCCGCCAATCCGGAAATCACCAACCGCGATCCAAGTCTTGCTCGTAACGAGTCCATCGACGCCCACCCATTTATCGACCCAGTTTCTGGCGAAAGATATCTCTACTACTCTGGTTACAGCCACGGTAGTAACCAAACAATCTTTGGCGTAAAGATGATCGACTGGTTGCACCCAGACTACTCCACATTGGTGGAACTCACTCACTTGTTCTACACAACAACGGACGACACCGAGGAAATCTTCGAAGGTCAAGGTTGGGACACCGTTAACGAAGGTCCATTCATTTGGTATCAAGATGGCACCTACTTTATGACGTTTTCGGTATTCAGTTGGCCACGTCCACAATACCAAGTTCGTCAAGCCGTTTCCACTTCCCCACTTGGCAACTACACCAAGATTCAACCGGAAGATGGCGGTGCAGTAATCGTATCCGACATGGCTTGGAACACCAACGCAAGTGTAGGCCACAACTGCTTTATCAAGTGTGGCGACAAACTTATGATGGCTTACCACACCTTCCGCAACCGTAGCGACATCTCCGATGGTCGTGCTTTGGCGGTGGACACAATCTCCTTTGTGGAAAACACCAAGGGCCAAATGGTAATGCACTGCAACGGTCCAACCTACGCATACCAACCATTGCCAGCGGAAATCTCCGGCTACCAAAACGTTGCCAAACTTGCAAATGTCGAGGCAACCAATGCCGTTGACGAAGATGATATCTCCCTTCTTACCGACGAAACAATCAAAATCCACGAAACAGACATGGTAAAAGAGTTGGAAGTTACCGGTGGCAAAACAAAACTAACCTTCACGTTCGATAACTTTGTTAACATCCGCTCCATTTTGGTCTACAACAGTTCCGACTACACCAAGTGTTTCGACAAGGTAAGTAGCATCGAACTTCAGTACAAAAAGGGTCAAAACGGCACAGGCACAACCAAGTTGACAAACATTCCGTTTGACAGCGAGTGGGGCTACGACGAGTACTCCGAGTTTATGAACCCCGGCACAAGTAGTATTGTGGAGTTTGATGAAATCCCCGTAAACAAAGTGACCATCACTTTGGAAGGCAAGTTCGACGACCTTGCGCTCAACGAAGTAATGATTTTGGGCAAGGTTGTAAACAACCCAACAGGCGTACAAAAGTTTGCCGACAGTTACTCATTTAGCAATCCCGATCCAGTTGAGGCAATCCCCGTTTACGAAAGCTTAACGTTTGGTTCTGCCGGCACTCACGTAAGTAACTTTGGTTACGACCTAACCCACGACGACGGCACGGAAAACCGCTATGTCGACAAGGTTTGGTGCGGTAACTCTCAATTATTGTTCTTCAAAGGCATCTCCAGCACGTCCGTCTATGTCGAGGCGTACATCTCCGTTTTGGATCACCGCGCAAACTACATGGGCGATATGTGGCCAAAGATTGGTCTTGTTCTCAAAAACAACACCAACAACAGCAACTACAGTTACTTTGCATTCTTCAACATCGATTGCACAGCAAACTTCAACGGTCAAAACGTTGGCTGGGTAGAAAGTAACGCCGCTGGTACCGACTACCTGTGGGACTACTACGCAGAGCAAAGCACCTACGTTCCCGGTATCAAGTACACAGGCAACAACTACACCAAACTTGCATTTGCTCGTATTGGCAACCATTGTTGGATGTTCGTCAACGACACTCTTGTGTTCGATTTGCCTGATGGCGCATTGATGGGCTTTACAAACGACCAACGTACCGCTTGCTCCCCAGCATTTTTAACATACAACACGTTTGCAAGATTTGCCAACTACAGCGCAACAGGCGATCTTCAACAAGTTAAAGAAAGACTCGCACAATTGGGTGTCAAAGTATAACAAAACATACGTCAAAAAATGCCCTGGTGATACACTGGGGCATTTTGACATAACAGGTGATTTATGAAAATTGTAGATATCAAGGGTACTTGTCAAGCAGACCCCTATGTGATATACTATTGTGGCAAGTATTATATGTACTGCACCGGCTCCGATGGTGTACAATGCTACGAGTCAGCCAACCTTCAAAACGGCTGGACGCTAGTTGGCAACGTGTTTAGTCAAGATGGCTTCAAGGAGTACTGGGCGCCTTGCGTTTTCGAGCAAGATGGCACCTTTTACATGTACTACTCCTCCATGCCAATGGATAGCGACGACGTGCACCTGCAACAAATCAAGGTTGCAACAAGCACTAACCCAACAGGTCCATTTACCTACGTTTGCGACCTGTTGCCACCATTTTCCATCGACCCACACGTGGTGCAAACGCCAAGTGGTCTGTACATGTTCTACTCCGTCAACAACTACACAGCCCTTCGCGCAGGCACCTACATTGTTTGCGACAAGATGGATGGCTTTTTTGCCATGGCAAACAACCCCAAAGCAATGGTAGTGCCCACCTTGGACGAGGAAATCTTCCAAAAGGATCGCTTTGTTCAAGGGCAACATTGGCACACAATCGAGGGCGCATTCTACTTCTACAAGGATGGCTATCACTACTGCATGTACAGCGGAAACTGCTACGAAAAGCCCACCTATCACATCGGCTACGCAGTTAGCAACCAACCTTTCGACCAACTCAATCAGTTGGATTTTGTAAAGCACGTCCAACTACCCTTTGCGCCACTAATTGGCACAAACGACGTGGAAACAAGCACCGGACACAACAGTTTGATTGTTGTGGATGGCCAAATGTACGTGGTTTATCACGGCAGAGATTTGTCAACGGACATGTCCAACAAGCCACGCACAGCACGAATATGCAAACTATTTGCCAACAACGGCAAACTCACGGTGGAACGAATTTGAAAAAGCAAGTCTACACACAACAAGTAATATCCAATATCCGTGCCACAGCACAAAAAACACTTGCAGTCTACATTGCGATTGCGGTGTTTTTTGCCATTTTCTGTGGCATTTTTTGCTATCTTGCCATTGCGGAAATTGCCAGTATCTACCTTTGTTGCGCCTTGAATATTGTTGCAACAATTTGCTTTTTGTGGTACACGTACTTGTTTTTTGCAGTAATTTCCCAACCAATTTTTGCAAAAAAGAAGTTTATCAAACTTCTCGATACCTGCTTGCCTGTCGTTATGGTGGCAAAACTTTTGAACTGTCAACTTTCTAGCGATGGCTACTACGTTCTCGCGTTGGAAAACAACAAAACTCTCAAATTGGACCAATCAAACGGCCCACTCAAAACAGACGTTGCCTACAAAATTGAGCAAGTCAACGACATTGTGCTGACTTACTGTGAGGTGCAAAATGACTAAATCTCAATTTGTAGAACAACTCAAAAATCCCAAACTTTGGCTAACCTTTGTGCTGATTGCAGTTTTGCTTTGGAGTTTTGCCTTCTATTGGATTGCGCAACCCACCAAAAGCGAAAAATTGGTCATTTGGCTTGCCGGCGACTTCCAACTCAAAACGGAAATCAAAAATAAAATCTTTTCCGCTGTCGAGCCATTGGGTATCAAGGTTGTCAATGCCAAAAGTTACAACCCCAACGATGCCTACTTCCCACAGGCATTCAGCCTGCAAGCGCACTCGGTTGATATCTACATTCTAACCAAGGATTTTGCGCAAACTGTTTACCAAACGCAACTTTTCAGGCAAATGATGCAGTTTGATGGTGCAACCTATTTGCAATTTGACCAACAAAACTACGGTATCCATTTTGTTGGCGACTACTACATTTTTATCAACGCCATGTCCAAACAGAGCGACGACGTACTGCGTAGTGCGATTGCGGTGTTGATTTCGGAGGCACAATGAAAAAGGGCTTTATGCACAAATTGCTGTATGGCAAGGACAAAAGTCGCGACTACACCCACGACCAACTGCCATCCACCCGTGCAAAACAATTTTTTCATATCTACAAAACAGCTTTTGGCAAGTTGACAAACGTCAACATGCTAACGGCTCTTTTTGCGTTGCCCCTCATCGTGTGGGATTTGCTCGCCTCAGCCTACGTTGGCGATTTTCTCAAGGGCATGGATATCCCAACACAGTTTTCCTACCTACTAAACTTGACACTTCTGCAGTACGGCACGGAAATTCCCCTGATTATGCTTGCATCCGTTGGCTTTGCCGGCGCACACTACGTCATTCGCAAAATCAGCTGGAAAGCCCCCGTCCAACTGCTCAAAGATTTTGGCAAAGGCATCAAAACCAACTACAAACAGTTTTTGGGCCTTGGCTTTATTGTTGGCATTGTCAATATGCTTGCCAACTACTTTATCGATTTTAGCATCTACACCTTTGGCGAAGATCAATTCAGCGCCATTTTGGGGCTTGTGAGCGTTGTTTTACTTGTGATAGCCGTTGGCTCGATAGCAATGTTTGCAACCTGTCAAAGCACCTTGTACAACCTCACGTTTGGCAATTTACTAACCAACAGCATTGCGCTAACCTTCAAACGACTTTTTGCAAGTGTTGGCGTGTGTATCCTTTCTTGGCTACCCATCATCATTTTCCAAGCATTGCCTTGGGTATTTGTGCACGTCATTGGCGGATGTGTAACCTTTGTGTTTAGTCTTAGTTTTGCCATCACAATGCAAACAGTCTACTGCCACGGCGTGTTCGACAAATTTATCAACCAAAAGCAATATCCCGACTTTGTTGGTATGGGTCTTTCCACCGGCAAAAGTTATTTTCAAGCCATTTGCGATACAACCGAAGTGGAACAAAATCAACCACAGGGGGCGGAAAAATGAGAGTTGATGCCAAATATGTTAGCCAAGTTTACCCCAGTGGAGTGTACGGCTTGGACGACTTTTCATTGCATATTGATAGTGGCGATTTCGTTGCCGTCGTTGGTCCATCAGGTTGTGGCAAAACAACCCTTTTGCGGGTACTTGCCGGATTGGAAAAAATCAGTTGTGGCGAACTGTACGTCAACGGCCTTTTGGCGGAAAACATCCCCTTGATTGAGCGAAAAATCGCATACGTGTTCCAAGAATATGCCCTTTACCCCAACTATACCGTGTGGGAAATTGTTCAAACGGCATTGCAACGCTACAAACTTTCGCCAGAGGAGGAAAACAAGCGTATCAAGCAAGCGCTAATTGCCTTTGGCTTGGCGGATGTTGCCGGCGCATTGCCTCGTCAACTTTCCGGTGGTCAGCAACAACGCGTTGCCCTTGCAAAAGCGGTGGTAACCACTCCCGACTTGATTTTGTTTGACGAGCCACTTTCCAACGTTGCCCCCAAACAACGCGCCGAGTACATGCAGTACCTCAAACTCCTCAAGGAGCAACTGCCCAATGCAACCTTCGTGTATGCAACGCACAACAGTAGCGAGGCTTTCACTTTGGCAAACAAACTGCTTGTCATGTCCAACGGCAAAGTTTTGCAGTACGGCAACACCCAACATGTCATGGCAAATCCCTATCACTTGGACGTTTTGCAAAGCCTTTCCCCAACGGAAACCTACAAGGTGGAACTAACCGACGGCATTGCCAAATTGGACGATATTGTGGTGCAAGTGGATGCGCCCAACCAACAGGTGGAACTTGCATTCAATCGCTTGACGGACAAGTGGTGTGTTTTCGATATCGACGGTAACTCCCTTGTTGGCCAACCACAGTATCTCAAAATTCCCGCATTGTACCAAAACAAAAAACTTACCGTTGGCGAACAAACTCTGCCTACTGACGAGCACTTTTCCGCCCGCTACTTGGGCGCGGAACAATGCAATCTTGTTGTTGCTACCGACCTTTTGAGCGATCACGACGATGGCGCTTGCGTAAGCCTGCACGTCACTCATCTTGGCGACAACATTTTCGATATTTGTGGCACCAAAGTGCTACTAAAACAAATTAACACGTCTGCAACCAAGGTGTACTTCCGTATGGATGACCTTTCCTTGTGGACTAACTCTCGCAAACTTGCCCACTACAAGGTGTACAACAGCGCCTGTGTTGGCAAAGTGTTGTGGGGCAAGATTCATCTACCCTGTGGAAGTTTCCCCTACAATGGCAAAAATGGACGTGTCGTTGTAACCATCAAGGGTGGTGCGCACGCAACTTTGCAAAAGGGCGGACTTAAATTCTCCACCCTGTGCGAAGACGATTTCGGTAGCCATCGTTTGGCATACGTGCGACTAAAGGGCTTTGATAATTACGTCACTCTCAACGTCGGCAAGAACAAGTCCATGTCCAACAAAAAACACAAATTACAAATTGATTCCAAAGATATTTCCATTCGCTACATCCACTAAAGAAGGTGCACAAATGAACTTCCAACACACCAAGTGTTACACAAAAGACTACCCTCGACCACAGTTTGTCCGCAAAAACTGGCAAAACCTCAATGGCGAGTGGGATTTCTACCTCGACTACAACAACGTTGGCGAAAGTTGTGGCTTTGCCAACGGCTTTACCGCATCACAAAAGATACTTGTCCCCTTTGCCTACCAATGCCCAGCAAGTGGTATTGGCAACGAGCAACTTTGCCAAACAATTTGGTATCAACGCCACGTCAACGTGGACAAAACTCACGACCAACTTGCCCTTTTGCACCTCGAAGGATGCGACTACAACGCAACAGTTTGGGTAAACGGCAAACTTTGTGGCAACGATAGCGGTGGATACCATCGAATGACCTTCGACATCACAAATGCCTGCAATGCTGGGGATAACCTTTTGGTAATCAAGGTTACGGATGACTACTCTCGACTTATCCCCCGTGGCAAGCAACGTTGGGAAAAATCCAACTTTGGCTGTTGGTACGTGGATATTGCCGGCATCTACAAAACCGCCTGGCTGGAAGTTGTGCACAAAAACCACATCCAAGGGGTAAAAATAACACCAAATCTAAGTGACGGTAGTGTGTCAATCGACTTTGCCACAACAAACCAAAAGGGTCAACTTCAAGCCACAATTTGGTACCAAAACCAACTTGTGGAACAACTCACAATCCCTGCAAAAAACAACCACGTGGTGGCAAATTTGTTGAAAAACTTGCACCTTTGGGAGCAAGGAGAGGGCAATTTGTACGACCTTCAGTTGGACCTAGTTTGCGATGGGGCAGTTACCGATAGTGTCGGCAGCTACTTCGGCATGAGGGAAATTTCCATTCAAGATGGACGCGTGCTTCTCAACGGCAAGCCACTTTACCAACGACTAATTTTGGATCAAGGCTATTGGCCACAATCTGCGCTAACTCCCCCAAGCGAACAAAGTTTGCAGCAAGATATCACGCTTACCCTTCAAATGGGCTTTAACGGCGCACGCAAGCACCAAAAGGTGGAGGACGAGCGCTACTTGTACTATGCCGATGTGTATGGTTTCATCGTCTGGGCGGAAATGCCATCCATGTACGATTTTACCGAGCAATCTGCGCAAAACTTTGAGCGCGAGTGGCTACTTGCCGTTCATCAACAGTACAATCACCCTTGCATTTTGTGCTGGGTGCCCTTCAACGAAAGTTGGGGCGTGGAACACATTTTGACGGACAAAACCCAGCAAGATTTTGTCAACAAAGTGTACCACGCAACCAAGCAAATTGACCCAATGCGCCCCGTTATAACCAACGATGGTTGGGAACACACCATCTCCGACTTTGTAACGTTACATCACTACACGCAGGATGGCGCAACGCTAACAAAGGCATTTGGCAATGTGGCTGATTGTGTTGGTGGCCCTTGGTTGGACCACGACAGGCAAACTTTTGCCCACGGCTACTTGCACCAAGGTCAACCCATTTTGCTAACCGAGTTTGGTGGCACATCCTTTGTCAAGGACACCTTTGGTGGCAACTGGGGCTACGGTAGTGCCGTTGCAAACGATGCCGAGTACCTTGCCCGCCTTGGCAATTTGGTGGACTCTATCCGCGCTTTACCCCACATGCAGGGCTTTTGCTACACTCAACTGACGGACGTCTATCAAGAGGTCAACGGCCTTCTCTACTTCGACCGCACCCCAAAGCAACCCCTAACGTCTTTCGCCCAAATCTTCGGCAACAAGGGCAAGTGACCTTCTCAAAAATCCAAATTGATATAACTCAACAATAATTGAACAACAACAAATTGCAGAATACTTGAAACAAAAGTGTGATTACATCAACGTAATGATTGTAATCAAACAACAAAAAATCGAAAAACTACAAGAATACAAAAAATCGCTAATTTACGAATACGTAACAGGCAAAAAGGAAGTTGTGCAGATGGCAAACAATGCTTACAAAGAATACGAAAAAATGCTATATTCTTATGCAAACGAATCAATACTATCGGAAGATGTAGTAAATGAGCTGTTTTCAGAGTTGTTGAAAGTATTACCGAACAATGGAAAACTTTACAAGTATAAAGCATTGAGTACTTTTCATTTAGATGAATTAGAAGATAAGTATGTGTGGTTTAGTTCTGCAAAGAATCTCAACGACAAAAAAGACTGCACATTCAATGTTTTGTTTCCCAAAGAGATGGAAGCGCTAGTAAAGTTTTTCTTGAAGGATGACAATTATCGCAAATTTTTGGCAACAAGTTTACATTCGGGTTTAGCTAAATTCTGCCGTGATTTAACCCTAACAATGGTAGAAGATGCTCTAAAATGTTTTTCTGGTAATGGACCTAAACTTGCAAACTTGCAATTTGATGCATTTTGCAAAAAATACAGGTTAAATAAGTCACAGAAACAATTATTGCTACAAACTTCTCAACTTTATAGAATTGTAGAACCAAGTGACCAATTGATAAGGAATATAGTTGGACGTATGTTCAATCAAATGCAGGAAGTTCGAAATAGTATGCACATATTGTCGTTGACTACTTCCTATGATAAGGACAGCATGTGGGCATACTACTGCAATAATGAGGGAATTTGTATTGAATATGATTTTGCAAGGATAAATACAGCGGCTCTCAAACGAGTTTTTATCAACACTCAAAAGGTTCGTTACGGCAAGAAAAAGAAGTTTAGTATTGTAGAATTGTTTAAGTCTAAAATCTACAATGATCATTTGGTAGAATCTGAAAAAATGATCTTCGAGCAGTTGCTGACCAAAGAAAAATCTTGGCGAGCGGAAGAAGAGTGGCGAACTATTATCAATGATCGTGGCAATACCACTGGATCTAAAATTCCAGCCGATATTGTTAGTGCTGTTTATTTGGACTATTCTATACTGCAAAAAGACAAGGCGCAGCAAATAATTAGTTTGGCTCAAACAAATAAATGGGCTATTTACATAAGGTATTTTAGTGAATTAGAGGGGCAATATCGCTATGTTGAATTGGAGGATTTGCCAAAATTGTCCAAAATTGAAAATTGGACTAGATTTTCTAGTTAGAAACAAGTAATTAAGGGATATAGGAGTATCATTATGGATCTATCCGAAAAACGTTTTGAGCAGGATATTGAAAGCTTTTTGATAAGCCAAGCTGGCGGTTACGAGCAGTTTTCTTATACAAATCCTGATGGACACAGAATAAAGGCATTTTGCGAAAAAATCGCCTGTAATAAGCGGATTGTTGAGCGTGTACCTATTGTTAGCCATTTCTTTTTACCGCTTACAAGCCAAAATACGGCCTCAAAATAGGGCAAAAAATAAAAAAAATAGTCTAACCTGAACATTGGTTCAAATTAGACTATTCTTGGCGGGATGTCGATGTTTGCATTCTAAAATCCAAACTGGTTTTTAGAACGGTGTTTGTGTCGTCAAGATCAACCAAATCTACGGTTTTTCCACCCTTTATGTTAAAGTAGACCACAGTATGGTCATCGCTGACAAACACTTGACTAACCAAGTTATCTACAATTTTTTGTTGGTATTCCTTATCGTTTCTATCTCCTTTTAGCAACTCTGCTACAAAATCAATGATGTCCTTTTTAGTTATTTTGTAGCCACGTTCAAGTTCCAATAGTGCTTCTTGGTATTTCAAATCGTTAAGAAGAATTTCGTACTCCTCCATCTTCTTTTCGATGGTCTCTTGAAGAAGCCTGCTTTTTGCTTTTACAAAAGAATCAGCAAGTGCTTCAACCTCTCTTTGAGCATTTGCTATTTTCGTTTGGATTGACTTCAGATTGCTGACATCAGTCCTTTTTTCATAGTAGTTCAAAACATCAGTCGCAGCAACTTCTACATTTGCAGGGTCGCTTAGGAAGTCACAAACGCAATTTACTACGTATAACTCGATAGCATCCTTGTGTTCTCTACGTTTGTCACATTTGCCTCTTCTTTTCTTTTTGCAAGTATAGTAGTGGTATTCATATCCTTGCTTGCCAACACCTCCGTCCGAAACCATTTCTGAGCCACAATGAGCACAAAATAGCTTACCAGACAAAAGATATGTTAGCTTTGCTTTGTTCATACCACCTAGGAAGTATTGGTTCTTTTTCAAGCGTTCTTGAACTCTCTCAAACAATCCTTTGTCTATAATTTGTGGATACATATTGTTGCACAAACGTCCACCAAATTCAAATTCTCCAGTGTACTTTCTATTAACCATCCAGTTATCAAAGGTCCTGCCCTTGAAGGGCTTGCCTTTATACCTGTATCCTTTCTCATTCAAGGTATCGGCTATTTCTTTTTTGGACTTACCTAAATCGTATTGCTCAAAAACAAATCTAATAATCTCTGCCTCTTCTTCCTTGATAGCAACACGCTTTATAAACTTGCCAGGCTTGCCGGAGATAGGTTCAAGGTCTATTTTGTAGCCATACACTAAATATCCACCACAAAACGTTCCATTGGCAACACTTGTATCAAGGCCATCTCTAACACGTTTAGAAAGGCGCTTGCTGTATTTTTCAGCGTTCCACTCCAAGAACATTTCATAGAACTCACCACCTTCATCCTCAGCAATAGGCTCCAATGCAGACAGCACCCTAATACCATACTTTTCTTTCAGCATTTCTTTGTACATAATGCTGTCTCTACGGTTACGAGCAAATCTGTCAAACATGTACACGATTATATATTGAAAAGCCCCGCTGTTTGCATCGGCAATCATACGTTGAAATCCGGGACGAGCATCATTCGTTCCCGTTTTTGCTTTGTCAGTATATATGTTAATATTCTTGAATCCCTTGCTTTCGGCAAATTCTCTACAAATACGAACTTGCGCTTCAATGCTTTGTTCATTTTGTCCGTGAGAACTAAATCTTGCGTAAATTACACAACTTTCCATCTTGTTTACTCCTTATCTATTTTGTTCCAAATTGTCTTTGCGAACGAACTGAACTTGCCAGTAGGGCGCATTGTCAAGGAAAAAGACAATGGCTTATGCTTAACGAGGGATAACCATTGTCCCTTTACAATGTGGACTAATGGCGACACCCAACCCCAAGCAAAGACAATTTGCAAAATAGTTTTTAGAAATTTCTAATTATTTCTTCAAATCGCTTGACTTCTACTCCTATTATAGCTAAAATATAATCATAACGCAACAAAAATTGCGTATTAAATTTAAAAAAGGTAAAAATTTTTATGAGAGTAATGAATGAGAGTAATTTCAGCGCAATAATTGCTTTTATAGACGACTATTACAACAAACATGGCAAAGTTCCTACTCAACAAGAGATTGCCGATGCAGTACACCTTGACAAAAGTAATGTTAACAGAAACTTGAAGGTCATGCGTGCGCGCGGACTTATTGATATGGATGGCGGTTGGCGTGGAATTAGAACAACCAAGATCCAAAAAAGGTCCGACGAACTGAATTACGTTCCAGTAGTCGGAACCATTGCTTGTGGTACACCAATGCTTGCAGAGCAAAATATTGATAGATATATCCCAATTCCTAAAGCTCTAACAGGGCATGGAGATTTTTTTGCATTGCACGCAAGTGGCGACAGTATGATCAATGCAAATATCGATGATGGCGACTTTGTAATAGTTAGACAACAAAACACAGCAAACGAAGGCGACATTGTTGTTGCACTCATTGATGACGAAGCAACTCTCAAAAGATATTACCTTGACAGACAAAACAACAAAGTTAGATTGCATCCTGAAAATGACGATATGGAAGATATGTATTTTGATACCATCAACATTCAAGGTGTGGCAATAAAGGTTGTAAAAGACCTTATTTAACTGCGTTTATGTATAAAGGTCAATATCGTGACTTACTATGTGGGCGGATTCCCTAACCCCTGCAATATAGTTTGTCAAATCCAACCGAGAAGTGACTAAGGGAAAGGAGGGTGAAAAATGTATAAGTACATCACTTGTCCTCAATGTGGGAAACGTTTGTGTAGGGCAGTTCTTGGAAGTAAGCTTGAAATTACTTGTGCTGCTTGCAAACAAGATTATGTTTCTACCGTAGATGAAAACGGTGGCGTTCACACATTGCCGATTGATAGTAAAACTATACTTAAAACAAAAAGAGTATAGACAATCACATTTAATAACTAAATATTTTGAGAAAATGAAAGAATAAATCCTGTATTTGGCAAGCCAGTAGGGCTACGAAGCGACCACCAAGAGGAACTTTACATTTTCAAAAATTGTTGTTATCTACTTGTAAAGGTAGATACAAGAGTGTCCGTATTTGGCTAGTCAATTAAGACTTCAAAAGCGACCATCAGAGGGCCTAACAATAGCTAAATCACTTTTAGATAAGTGGTTTTCTATTGTTGGCTCTTTTTTTATGCCCAAAATCCAATAGTAACCCCCGATAATTGTGGTTTAGCCCACGATTGTCGGGCTTTTTCATATCTGCTTCCGGCAGTCGTTACAAAACGAAATTAAAAACCGGAGGTTTATTATGAAAAAAGTAACAACAAAAATTCAAGACAAAAATGGCTACATTAGAACGATCCGAGCTTATTTGGACGATAAAACATGGGAAATTCTTTCTACTCTTACTGAAGAAGAAAGGCATCAATACATTATTGATGAGCATTATGGAGTCTTTCTCAATGATTTTACTGAAAGAAGGCGTCACATTTCATTGAATAGAGCATTAGATGCAGGTCATGATTTTGAAGACAGACTATTTGATATGGATGATGCCCTAGATGAAAAGATTTTGTTGACTAGGTTACAAGAAGCTTTAAAGACATTGACATCGGAACAACAATGGCTTGTTAATGAGTTTTATTTCAAAGGACGTTCTAATAGGGATATCGCTAAAGAATTGGGCGTTGATAAATCTGCTGTTAGTCATAAATTGGAAAGAATTTTGAAAAAATTAAAAAATTTTTTGAATTAGACCGTCAACTTTCGCTATTTCCGTGTGTTATAGGTGAAGGGTGAAGAACTCTTCAAATCTAAAAAGGAGGAAATACCTGTGAGTGAAAGGTATCAAAAGGTTGCATATATAGGGCTGCGCAATCCAGATGGTTCTTACCTAGCAAACGTTCCGTTATATGTCAAAGTAAGTGAACTAAATCAAAATGGTCTAACAGATATGCAAGAAGAGCTTATACACAAAATTACAGGTATTATGCTCCAACATTATCAACAAAGGTTTGGCGAGTTTATAGACAGTAAGAAGAAGGAAAAAGCCAACGAGTTGATGAACAAATCTAAAACCTAAAAGGAGGAAAAAGCAATGAAGACTGTAGATTACTTCAGCGAAGCGGATAACGTTTATCGCACAGAAAACTACATTGTATGCCAAAAGGTCTCTCTTTGTAGGAGTGGCGAAGGTAACACCTTGATGCTAAGTCAAGATACATACCTTGCTCGCACGCATAAAAGAGATGCCGAGTACGAGCTTGTGTATAAAGTTCGTGGCAGAAAAATCAACGGAAAGCGCATGCGTTCAGGCACTTATTCACGCAAGTACGAAGATTAACCCTAGCATGACATAGTTAACAACTACATTTTATGCACTGACAGTTGCGTGGTCTATATTAGATAAAGTTGGCCGACTACCACAATACGAGTGCCCGGACGTGATGTTCAACTAAGGTTCTTAACTATCTCATAAAACTACAACTCAATAAACCATTCCAGCTGAGCCAACGGCAACACGGGCAACAAAAGATGAGCTACCAGACTTAACGGGCATACAAAATTTAATCATAAGGAGGACCATTGAAAATGGCAAAAAGCAAAACTAATGAAACTAGGGATTTTTCCCAACGTAGATGGATGAAGCCATCTGTACGTGCAAAAGGTTATGCTGAAGAGCGCAAAGCAGCTGTTCACAAGCGTGGCCCAAAGAATGGTGAACCATTGTCTGAATACGACAAGGGCATTCGTTCCGGTTACCTACTTGCACAATCCGATAGTACTGGTATCTACAAGTACAAAAAGGCATTGGGCGAAGGTAAGACCAAGCAACAAGCAAGAGACATTTCCAGACAAAAAGGCAAAAAGAAAAACTAAAAGGAGGTAATGAGTCATGGAAAACAAGATTTTTGTTCAAAGAGAAACATTCAAAAAGAACGGTAAGGAGTTCTATACATACTTCATTAAAGGTCAAGTACGTGGTCGTGAAGTAAGGGTGGCTGTTATGCCCCCAGATTTTGGTGGTTACACCGTTTTGGACATTGTGTTTGACGGTGCAAACCAAGCAGAACTTGTAGTATCTCCATATGAAATGACTGACGCAAAGGGTAAAGTCCTTCGTGGTGTTACGTATGGAGTACGTTCTTGTGACGAAGATGGTGAAATCTACGAATGTAAGATTAAGCCTGTTCGCACATCAGATAAAGACATGCTCAGCATGATCTTGCGCTAATAAAGGAGGTAAAACAACATGAGTTACTATGATGCTCACATCAAAAACGACAAAGCAAAGTGGGTTGTTACATTCATTGTAATGGCATTGCTTGTCGTAGCAGTTATTGGACTTGGCGTTGGCCTTTCCAACCAACTCCCTGAAGAAATCAATGCAAGCGACTTCAAAATTGGTGCATTGAATAGTCAAGGTCAGTTTGTGGAAGACAATGCGTCCATTGTAACCAAGAGCCTTATTGATGTAGAAGGACTCGAAATTGCCATTGACGAAGATGCCGAAGTTACATACAAAGTATTCTTCTTTGACGAAGGCAAGGAGTTCATCTCCAATACAGATGCTCTTAGTGCAGACTTTGATGCAACTTCTATCCCTGCAAATGCAGCATACGCAAAGGTGGTAATTGTACCAACCGAAGATGCCGAAGTAGGTGCTTTTGAAGTAGCCAAGTATGCAAAAATGCTCACTATTACTCTTGGCGAGTAATTAACATTACTAAAGCCTTTGTCTATCTTAGGCAAAGGCTTTTTCTTAAAAGGAGGAAAACATGAAAACATTTATTCAAAACAACAAACGTAAGTTGCTCTTGATTCTTTCAGCAGTTTTGGTTGCATGCACATTTTGTGGCTTTATGCTTACTGCAAGTGCGTTTACTCTTGCAACTGGTTGGACTGTTACATACAGAACCGACTGTGAAGCAATTATCTCAACTACTACTGAGGACTTGGATACGGTAACGGCTTATCCAGTATCCGGCTCTGTTAACGAATTCGGTATTGTAGTTAACGGACAAGTGTATGGTAACGCAAATGTAGCAAGTACTTTGACGGCTAATAAGCTTATCCTTGGTACTGTAGGTGAAGACTTTAACGAAGGTTCCAACTACGAAGACTACGCCATTTATTACAAGCTCTCTACGGACACATACTTCACACGTGCAAACACAAGAACAATTACAACACCAAGCAGCAAAAAGGTACAAATTGCACCGGTAACAATTACCGAAGCTGGTACTTATACCATTTGTGCTGTTCAATGTAGTTATACAGTCGATGCAGACGATGTAGAAGAATATTTCACCCGTTCCGCGTTCTTGACTGTAACAGTTAACCCAGATTACACATTGCCAGAGAATCCAACAAAGACTGGTTACACTTTTAGTGGTTGGTACACAGACCAAGCATGTACAACATTGTTTGAGGGTGACACCATTACAAGCGACCTTGTATTGTATGCTGGTTGGACAGCAAACAATTACACAGTTCATTTCCACTTCGTTGCTGGTTCGGAAGAAAGAACTCAATCTTTTGTTTACGATACTGCACAAACACTTGCTCCAAATGAGTTTGAATACACGGGTTACACATTCAAGGGTTGGGCAACTTCAACGCCTGCTACGTCAGTTAAATATACTGATGAACAGGAAGTTAAGAACCTTACTGCCGATGCCGATGGTCACGTGCATTTGTATGCAGTATGGGCCCCAACATCTTTCACTGTAGCATTCAACGCTAATGGCGGTGAAGGTCAAATGACATCACAAGTAATTACGTACGATGCCCCAACTGCGCTTAGTGCTTGTACATTTACAAGAGAGGGCTACATCTTCAAAGGTTGGGCTACAAGTGCTGATGGTCCAGTTGTATATGACGACAAAGCTATTGTAAAGAACTTGGCGTCCAATCCAAACAATCCTGTACAACTTTATGCAGTTTGGGAGATCATCCAATGCAACGTAACATTCATTGTTGATGGTAAAGTGTATGCGGTTGTAACTGTAGATTACGGTACTCCTGCTGAGGAAGTTATTTCTTCTGCAGTGAACACAGCTTTGTACAATGTTGTCGAAGAAGAACTCCCTTTAGAATAACCTCTGATCTTACAATTCGACTAACAAGAACAGAGGTTGGAGAAATAGTCGATGACATCGAAGAAAACGTTTGGCTGAATACAGCAACTAAATTTCTTGGAGTAATTTTAGTGCTTTGCTTTGTCCTTTGGATAGCAACACTAATTAAGAAAGCAACCAAGAAAAAGCGCTAAGCCAAAATACTAACGGCTTACAGTTTATGTAGGCCGTTTTTACTTAAGCGATGCTTTGTGTGGATAAATACATGTTTTATTAGACACTACATGGCTACCATATGATGCATCGCTAATGCGAAAAAAAAGGAGGAAAAATTATGACAGGAAAAACATTTGGCAAAGTGATTGCTTTCGTTGCAATTTGCTTTGTTATTATACTTGTGTTTGGTGTTATTAGCAAATACACAAGTGGTTTTACAAGCAGTTTCAAGACCTTCTACATTCAGGCAAACGGTAAAGATATTTTCACTACTGCCAGCAATTATGTATTAAGTCCAGAAGAGGAACTGCATGTAGAAGTAAGATACACATTCACTAATGAAAACGAAGAGTTTCGTGGCTACAATGTAAAGATAGTGCCTAATAAAGTACAAGATAATGACTTTAATGTTGTAACTAGTACAGGAACGTATTCTTTCCAAGCAGAAGAAGATTATACTAAGGCTTTTGATATCCAGAAATACAATACGTATTTTACTATCCAACCCAAGGGCGCTCTTAATGACATGCTTTCAAGTTATTTCGGTGGCGAAGTTGAAGACTGCACAGATAACGTCTATGAAAACATGTTTGTTTTGGTGGTAAGTTCGTATAACGAGGAATCCATTGTAACCATCTATTTCACCATTGGCGAAACCCAAGATACCGGGCAGGTGATTGCTTATGACTAAAGCAAAAACAGGTTTTACACTTGTGCTTTTGGTGGTAACCTTGCTGTGCTCAGTAATGCCAGTAAGTTATGCACAGGAAGTAGGTGGCTTAGATAAAAGTGACGTTATGGACGACTTGTTTACAGGTAACGCATTTAACATTTTGGACTACCCGTATAACCCTTTTGGCTCAGTACAGGTAATGAACTTTGTGGAGTATTGCTACTCCTACAAAGCCAATATGAAAAGCAACTATGGGTTGTACATATATGTGTATAACCCACAACAGTTGGCTTTTGTGGAGAACTCAGGACAGAACAAAATACAGATTGCGACTGCTTTCGATGCTGACCACAATGCAATAAAGTATGAGAAGTTTCCACTTGAGTGTGCAAGTATGTCTAAGGGGGATTACTACCAACTATTCTATAAATTCAAGGTAGTTGGTGCTGAGAAACTCTTGGATGTATTAAACAGTAACAAAAGAAGGTATTTCATTTCCGGCATTGAGTTGCTTGAAAAAGGCAACACAAACGCAACGGAATATGGCATTGGTGGCACGTATGTGTTTAGTGGTTATGCAAAGGGGTATGGACCTGACGTCAATGCAGAAAGCACTCTTGCTTGTGATGTGGAAGAGTTTGAAACCATCAATTTGAAGGTACATCATACAAACTACCGAACAGGTATGTCGAGCTTAGGTAACAACCACTACAACGAAGTAAATACCGTGTATTTTTCTGTGCCTAATAGGTACTTTGAAGAGTATGGCAATCTACAAAAGATTGCTGCTGAATGGTGGGAGTACAAAACAAAGATGGCTGTTGTGACAGCAAATGAGGAGTTCTACAACAAGATTTTGCCATACGTTGGTACACAAATTGGTGACGGAGTAACAGCGCCATTTTCCGTGTATTCTGGTGCGAACTCTACTGTATCTATGAACGGATACATAACTTGTAGATACCAATGGTCGTTCAATAAGTATATTGGTACAACCACATCAGTGCTTGGCCCAACTGGTAGTTATTCAACTGACTATGATGCAAAGATTATTCCCTATGCGTTCTATAGCCCAACAGTTAACCTTGATACCGTCTTTGACTTTCTTTGCAAAAAGGTAACTGCTGGCAGTGTTGAAAGTAACGTTGTGCAAGATTGGATCTACAACTACTCCAACGACCTTGGACATGGCTACATTGACTGCAATGGCAGACAAATAAGCAAAGACTTGTTCGAAGAATACGTAGATGAGGGACGAACCATGGGCTACAACAATGTAGAAATAGACCTTGGGGACACCTTTGACCTTGACAGTTACGACAGTAACCATACTTGGTGGGACAAGCTGTGGGACTTTGGTCTAAGTTGGCCTACAACGGATGAAGAACACAAAGACGTTGCACCTATCCACATCTTGGATGGCAGTGAACTAACAGGATTAAAAGGGGACGTATCTACGAATTTGCTTGTAAACAAGGAACACTTAGCAGATTTGCAAGACTATTACTCAGCAGAGACAGCCAAGGGTAACAAGGTAGTTTTGTTTAGATTTGCCAAGACGGACTACTACTCAGCACCTGCAGTTTACACGGGATATGAAGGTAGCATTCCAGAGTCCGACACATACGTAGCATCTGAAACAGTCTTTCTCGATTTCGATATCCTCTCCCTAACTTTCCACAAAGACGGTGTGTACAAGGTAATTCCAGCCGTAAGTAATCCCATTGACATTGTTAATGGTTTCACGCCCCCGGATACAGGAAAAGACATAGGAAAATCTCTTCTTTCCATACTGCTCTTAATTGTTTTGTTGGTGCTACTCATCATATGCCTACCTTGGATTTTGAAGGTGGTTTGGTTCCTTATTTCCACCCCTTTCAAAGCACTAGCAAACCTTGCAAGTGACGACAAAGACAAGGGGGATAAGCGATGAAAACGGTAAGAAGAATTGTAGCAGTTTTTGTCCTATTGGTTTGTTGCTTTTTAATTGGTTACGTAATGTATACAGCAAAAATCTTTGGCGAACTAAAGGACGCTGTTAGCGCAATTTTGTGGAGGTGATTGCCTATGACTAAAGCAAGAAAAAACATTTATGTAGGGCTTACTGTGACTTTCTCGCTGGCGTTTGTTGTTCTTGGTGTGTTCGTGTTCAAAGATTCGTATTTGCGTTTGTGGGAAGCTTTAAGAGATTTACTCGTATGCTTTAAGTACTATTTCTGCTACATATTCGACCTTGACACCAATTTCGTTTTAGGCATCAACAACCCTTCAAATGTGCTTACGTTTGAGGGGTACTTGCCTAAAAATTGGGACAGTTTCCAAG
>JAFQSA010000013.1 GCA_017409765.1 Clostridia bacterium
ACTGTAAGTTTTGCGCCTTGTGGAGCAACTACGTTTGCTTGAACAACAAGTGTTGCGTTGTTACCAAGTGTGTAGTTAGCTGCAACGAATGTGTATTCTTGGCTGATTGTTGCGTTTGCAAGGATTACTACAACATCGTTTGGTTTCAAGTTAAGGAGCGCTTGTTCAGCTTCCGCTTCGGTGAAGCTTTCGCCATTGATGCTACCAGCACGAACATAGTCGCAACCTGCGTTACAATCTTTGTCGAATTCGTCGTCGAACTCGTGGATGTGAACCCAACCATCGCTTGTCTTGGTCCAAACCATTTCGTCGAGAACGAGTTTTGCACCGTTAGCGCTGTCTTCGAGCATTTCTTCGATGACTGCTCTCAAGTAAGCATCTTCCCAAAGAGTCGCTGTGAAGGCTGGCATTGTTACCTTAGAGTCGCTTGCGATGTTAAGTCTTGCGGATGTGTTTGCTTGGAAGTTGTCTTGTGTCAATGCGGACAAGTCGATGTGAGCACCAGTAACAACTTCGATTGTGCAGTTTTTGTCAATTGTAAGTTTTGTTCCTGCTGGAGCAATGATATCTGCGGATACGATAATCTTGATATCTTGACCGAATGTGTAGTGAGCAGGAACAAATGTGTACTTCTCTTTGATTACGGCGTCCGTAAGAATTACTACTTCGTCGTTTGGTTGAATGTTCTTCAAAGCGGCTTCTGCTTGACCTTGTGTGAAGTGTTGGCCGTTAACTGTAACTTCGAATGTCAATCCGCAACCATTGTTACATTCGGTATCGAATTCGTCATCAAATTCGTGACCTGTTGCAGGAATGATTGTTTGAACAACGATTGGAACACCACATACGGAGCAGTGAGAACCTTGTGTTCTACCGTTTTCCAAACAGGTTGGAGCTTTTGCAGGATCGATAACTTCGGTATGAGGAAGTTTGTCGATTGTTTCGCCACCCTTTGTTTCTTGACAAACGGTACATGTGTAGATTGCTTCGTAACCGTAAGCAGAGCATGTTGGCTCTACCTTTTCGGTTGTAAGAGTCCAATCGCTATCTGCGTGGTTGTGAGCCCAACCGGATGCTGTCTTTGTCCAAGATTGTGTACCAAGAACAAGTTGTGCACCAGTCTTGCTACCAGCAACCATTTCTTCGATAACAACTCTCAAGTAAGCGTCGCTCCAAAGTTGTGCTGTGTATGCAGGCATTGTTACCTTGGAGTCAGCGGCAATTTCCAAACGAGCTTGTGTGCTTGGAGTGAAGTCATCTCTTGTGAGGTTGGACAAATCGATGTGAGCACCGTTTGTTACTTTGATTGTAGCGCCATCGCCAACTGTAAGTTTTGTTCCAGCTGGAGCAACGATATCAGCTGCTACTGTAAGTGTTGCATTTGGAGCGAGTGTGTAGTTAGCAGGAACAAATGTGTAAACGCTGTCGATTGTTGCATCTGCAAAGATAACTACTTCGTCGTCTGGTTTGAGGTTGAGAAGAGCTTGTTGAGCTTCCTCCTTGGTGTAGTGTTGTCCGTTGATTGTTGCTGCACGAACAAGACCGCAACCATTGAGACATTCCGTACCAAATTCGCCATCGAACTTGTGTTCGTGAATCCAACCATCTGCTGTGTTGGTCCAGATTTCTGTTCCAAGAACAAGTGTTGCGCCAACTTCGCTGTTTGCCATCATGGATTCCATGATTGGTCTTAGGTATGCGTCCTTCCAAAGTTTTGCTGTGTAAGCTGGCATTGTTACCTTGGAGTCGGCAGCAATTTCCAAACGAGCTTTTGTGCTTGGAGTAAAGTCGTCTCTTGTAAGGTTGGACAAATCGATGTGTGCGCCGTTTGCTACAACGATTGTAGCGCCTTGGCCAACGGTAAGTTTTGTTCCAACTGGAGCAATGACGTTCTTTTCAACTGTAAGTGTTGCGCCTGGAGCAAGTGTGTAGTTTGCTGCAACGAAGGTGTGTTCTACGTTGATTGTTGCGCTTTCCACAATTACAACAACGTCGCCAGGTTGAAGAGCCTTCAACGCTGCCTCTACTTCCGCCATTGTGTAGTGCTTGCCATTGATTGTTGCTGCACGAACAAGACCGCAACCATTGTTACATTCCTTGTCGGCATCGTTATCAAATGCGTGATCAAGTGCTGGGATAGTTGTTTGAGCAACGATAACTTCGCCACATACGGAGCAGTACTTGCCGTCAGTCTTACCTTCGGTTGTACATGTTGCTGGAACACCAGGAATTACCACGATATCTGCTGGAGCGTGGTCGTGATGTTGCCAACCGGATGCCGTCTTTGTCCAAACTTTTGTACCAAGTACAAGTTTTGCACCAATTTCGCTACCGGAAACCATTTGTTCCATGATTTGTCTGAGGTATGCATCTTCCCAAAGTTCCAATGTGAATGCAGGCATTGTTACCTTTGCACCATTTGCAATTTGGAGATTTGCCTCGAGGCTTGGATCGAAATCGTCTCTTGTGAGGTTGGACAAATCGATGTGTGCGCCGTTTGTAACAACGATTGTTGCATCTGCGCCTACTGTCAACTTAGTTCCAACTGGAGCAAGGATATCTGCTGCAACTGTAAGTGTTGCGCCTGGAGCAAGTGTGTAGTTTGCTGCAACGAATGTGTGTTGTACATCGATTGTTGCGCTTTCAACAACAAGAACGATGTCGTCAGGTTGAAGAGCTCTCAATGCTGCTTCCGCTTCCGCCATTGTGTAGTGTTTGCCGTTGATTGTTACCGCACGAACAAGACCGCAACCATTGTTACATTCCTTGTCGGCATCGTTGTCGAATGCGTGACCAAGTGCTGGGATTACTGTTTGAGCAAGAATTACTTCGTTGCATACGGAACAGTACTTGCCTTCGGTCTTACCTTCGGTTGTACATGTTGCAGGTACACCCTCGAGTGTGACAATGTTGTGACCAGCAGCAGCTACGTAGTCGCCAATGTAACTATCGCCACATACGGAACAATTGTAGGTTGTAAATCCTTGTTCGGTACAAGTTGCGCTTGTTGGTGTTGCCACGTAGCTGTGGCCAAGTTTAGGAATTACTTCCGTTTCCTTTTCGCCACAAACACAAACACGTTCTTGCAAACCGTCATCGGTACAATTTGGTTGTGTGATTACAGTCCACGCGCCATATTCATGATCGTGTGGGGCAAGCTTGCTGTATACTGCGCCTGTTGTGGATAGCAGGAATATACATGCAAGGATGATTAAGGCTGTTTTTCTTTGTTTACTCATGATGAAACTCCTCTTCTTGAAGGTTTTTCGGTTATTTTTTGCGCCACAAATATCAATATTTGCGACATGCTAGCTAAAAACATAGCTTCACGCAAGATACTATAACACAAAATTGTTCGTAAATCAATAATTTTTCGAAAAATAAGTTGCAATTTTCTTATATTTTTTATAAATAATATGCAATTTTGTAAAAAATCATTATTAAAGGAGCACAAATCGACAAATTTCGCGGTGCGTGTCGACAAAAATCACTTTTAATCGCTAAATTTTGCAACAGCATGTTCATTTTTCGAAAAATGCACACATGTCGACGAAAATTTGTAGCCAAAATGCAAAAACACACCACGTATGCGCGTAAAATTTTGCGATATTTTTCACGGATTTTCGCGAGGAAAAAATGCCCCTTTTTGCAACCTTTGTGCAACAAGTACGTCCCGCCTAAAACTGCAAGCACATTTGCAACCGCAACAAGTGCTACAACTGCAAAAAAGCGCTTGCATTTGGAACATAAAAGTGATAAAATGGTAACATCTTTTATCAAAGGAGGTAAATATGCATTTTTCCAGTTATCTCGATTCCAAAAGAGGAGAAATCAAGGAACTTATCAAAGAACTTTCCAAGAGTTTTTCCTACGTGAGCGTGTTGGCAACGGACGTAAAGGCATCACTTGTCAACGCGAACAGACGCACTTCTTCCATGAGTGAAGGCTCGGCAAGCGAGTGCGGATTTGTTGTAAAACTAAACAACGGTCGCGGTTTTTACGAGTACTCCACCGACGATATTTCCGGCGACAAGGCTACTCTTGCGCAAAAAATTGCCAACAGCGTGGCAATTTCCCAAAGTCTTTGCGATGATCAAATTACCGCAAACGATATAGCAGACGAGCCACTTGTGCAATCTTTTGAGCGCCCATGCGACTTTGACAACTACTCACCAAAACAATTGATTGCCTTTTGCGAGGACATCAAAGACCAACTGCTTGCCAAGGACGAAAACATCGTCAACGCCATTTGTGGTTTGAACTACTTTACCATTTCCAAGTTGTTCATCTCCAAAAACAAGGAACTTGACCAATTTTACAGTTGGATCAACGCTACGGCAATGGTTGTGTACCGCAATGGCGAAAAGATGGTTATGGCGCGCGAAGGAAGTTACTCCAACTTGATGAGCGAGGCGCTTGCCGAATTGCCAAAACTGTTGGACAAACTTGTTCACAAGGCAAATCGTCTTTCCCACGCAAAGCCCATTGTTCCAGGGGTATATGACTGCATCACAGACCCGTCCATCACGGGACTTATTGCACACGAGGCATTTGGTCACGGCGTAGAGATGGACCAATTTGTAAAGGACCGCGCACTTGCAAAGCAATACGTTGGCAAGTACGTTGCTAGCCCCATCTGCAACATGCATGACGGCGCTGCGGCGGCATTTTCCACAGCGAGTTACTTTTTTGATGACGATGGAGTGCTTGCGCAAGACACACAAATCATCAAGGACGGTATTTTGGTAAACGGCATCAGCGACTTGACTTCCGCAAGTGAACTTGGCACCGCCCCTACCGGTAACGGACGCCGTCAAAGTTACAAGCGCAAGGCATACTCTCGCATGACAAACACCTTTTTTGAGGCGGGCACCGACAAACTTGAGGACATGATTGCATCCATCAAGCACGGCTACATGTTGTTTGAAACGGACAACGGTATGGAAGACCCCAAAAACTGGCAAATTCAATGCACGGCGCAATACGGCATTGAAATTGTTGATGGCAAACTGACAGACAACTACGTAGCGCCCGTTGTTATGAGTGGCTACGTTCCTGATTTGCTCAAGTCCATTTCCATGATTAGTGACCAATTCAAAGTGATTGGCTCCGGTAGTTGCGGAAAGGGCTACAAAGAGTGGGTTAGAGTATCTGACGGAGGACCTGCACTCAAAGTGAAGGTAAAATTGGCATAATGAAACACATCATTGAGATTTTGAAGGAATTTCCCGAAGTTTGCAACTACAAAATCAGTCAAGTGCAAACGTCATCCTACGAAACGTTTTTTGTTCACAAACAGTTGGAAACAGTTCGTGCTACCGACACTACCGACACATCGGTGACCGTGTACGTTTTGCACGACGGCAAAATGGGCGATAGCGTGTTTAGCGTGTATGCATCCACAACGGAAAGTGAACTGCGCGCAAAAATTGCTTTGGCGGTGGAAAAGGCGCAACTGGTAAACAATCAACCATACGACCTTCCCGCTGGGGAAACTTTGTGCGAACAAATCCCCTCCAACATTGGCGAAATGGAGCCAAAGGAACTTGCCAAGGAAATTGCTCGCGCATGCTTTGATGCAAACGACCATCCAAACGGCAGTTTGAACGCGTTGGAAATTTTTGTAAACAAGGTACGCGTACACATCGTAAACGGCAACGGACTTGACAAATGCGAGCAAAAGTACAACTGTATGGTGGAGGCAATCCCAACTTGGACGGATGGTGAATCGGTGGAACTTTACGAATGCTACAACTTTTCCACTTTCAGCTACGACGACGTCAAGGCGGAAATTGCAGGCAAAATGCAGGAAGTTCGCGACCGCTACTACGCAACCAAGCCACAAATCAACCCCAACTGCACCGTTGTTTTGAACGCGCCAGAAATTGCATCTTTGCTGTGGGAAATCACGGGAGAATTGGGTTATGTTTCCGTTTACAGCCACTCCAACGCCTACAAAAAGGGGGACAATTTGCAAGATGGCGATTGCGACAAGTTGACAGTTACAATGTGTGGCAAAATTGAAGGTAGCCACCGCAACAGTTTGTTCGACGGCGATGGCGTAACACTACAAGACACAGTTGTTATCCAAGATGGCGTTACAGTCAACTACTACGGAAGTAATCGCTTTGGTCAATACCTTGGCGAAAAGGTAACAGGTATGCTACCTTGCATGCAAGTTAGCGCGGGTAGCGTTACGGAAAGCGACCTACAAAAAGAACCCTACTTCGAGTGTGTTTCCATGAGCGGTTTGCAAGTGGACATCTACAACGACTACATCGGTGGCGAAGTGCGCTTGGCATACTACTTTGACGGAACAAAAAAGGTTGCTTTGACGGGCATTTCCATCAGCGGAAAATTGAGCGAAGCACTTGCAACGTTGCGCCTGACGGACAAAATTGTTACATCCAACAGTTACCGCGGACCACACAGGGCCTTGTTCGACAAAATTGCCGTTATCTAGGATATGCAAAACACACAATTTGTGTGCAAAAAATCCACCACGTGGTCGATTTTTTGAAAATTTACAAACAAAAAACGCATCCAATTTGGATGCGTTTTTCTATTGATTTTTTACGGATTTTTACTTTTTTTGTGATGTTTTCCGCAAACTTTTTTACAAGCTACATTGTGATAAAATGCTTGTAGTCGTCAAACACAACGTTTGGACGGATGGGGGCAAAGCCGTAGGTTTCCAAATACTTTACCAACGCGTCGGACGCTGTGATGTGCGACTTGAAACTGTGGTGGTCGCTTGCTCCGTAGGTGCCATCGTCCGCTACTTGCGGAATTACTGCCGACTTGATGTAGCCCTTGGCAATGATACCCGCGCTTGTTAGCGCTTGCAAAGCAAGTTTGCCCGCTTTGCTATCTGTATGTGTCCAAAGCATCTTGGCATTGGGATACAATTCGTGCAATCTTGTTACCATCTCCACCACCGAATTTTTGTAGTCCGCTTCTTTGAAGTTGCTTTGTGGAGTATCGTTACCGCCGATATTAAAGATGATAACGTCCGGCACCCATTGAGAGTGATCCCACTTGCCTGTTGTTTTTGCGCCTTGAACGGAGTTTTTGTACCCACTTGTTGGAGAGTAACCCAAAATGCCAACGTGATCGAAGGCTTGCCAAATGGACTTGTTTGTGGGGAAATGAACGCCCCAGCCTGCTTGAGCAACGTATTGAACGTCGGCGCCAAATTGACGCGCGGTGAGATAGTTGAAGGAATGCAAACTACTGCTGTTGGCGGTGGATCGCTTGATGGTATCCTGAGGAACACACACTAGTGAGCCATAGCCGGAGCCACCACTTGCGCAAACAAACATAAACTTGAGGTTTTTGTTGTCCGCCTCGAGGTCGCGCTTGTAGATGCCACCGTCTGTTGAGATATCCACAATACCTGTCAAAGCGTCGGCAGGTTCGCTTGTTTTCAAACAAGTGAGTTTGTGCTTGCCTTGTGGGAGATCCTTGACAAGGGTTACCGTTACCATCATTTTGTCGTTGGGTAGGCACACAACGCGCTCCTTGTTGGTGGTGGGTAGCACTTCGTCATCGACAGCCACTTGGTAGTAGATGTTGCCACCGGTGTTTTCGGAATTTTGATGGAAAAACGTTGCTTTTAGTTCCGTACCGTAGAAATCCACCGTGAAACCGGTTGCCGTGTTGTACGCCATCACCATGGGGTAGTTTTTGTAGGTAACAAATTCGTGACGGCCCTCCCACTTGACAAGTGGATTGGTTTTATCCACAAGCGCATCGCCTGCTACCTTTTTGGTTGTGGGAATGTCGTCGCCACCAACGTCAGGGGGATCTTGGTCGCACGCAACAAGAGCAAAACACAACACAAACACCATCAAAAGAATGGAAATTTTGAAAAGTTTTGTTCGTGACATAGTATCACCTATTGTGACTTAAATGCGGTAGGCTTTTGCAATTTGCACTACCGCAAAGTTGTCATTTTTTTGTTAAATTGTTAAAAATCGTCGATATGTAGTTGATTTTTTGCAAATTTAGATTTTTACAAAGTTGTCAAAATCTTGCAAAGAGCATCGCCAACTTGGCTTGTTGTAGCGTTGCCCCCAAGGTCGGGAGTGAGTGTTTGTTTGTCCAATAAAAGCACTTCGATGGCTTGCAAAATCTTGTCGTGCCAATGTTTTAGTCCAAGGTGTTTTAGCATGTTGGCTGCCGACCAAATTTCCGCAATGGGGTTTGCAATGCCCTTGCCGGCAATGTCGGGAGCGGAGCCGTGGATGGACTCGAACATACTTGGATAGGTACCTTCGGGGTTGAGGTTGTCCCCTGCGCACATACCCATACCGCCGGAGATGGATGCACCAAGGTCGGTCAAAATGTCGCCAAACAGGTTGCTTGTTACCACCACGTCAAAGCGCTCGGGGTGCAAAACAAAGTTCATGCTTGCTGCGTCAACCATAAGTTGGTTGGCTTGGATATCAGGGTAGTCCTTGGATACTTCCGCAAAGATTTTGTCCCAAAATACCATGGAGTAGTTGAGCGCGTTGCCTTTGGTTACGCTTGTTACGCGTTTGCGACCTTCCGCACGAGCCAGTTCAAATGCGTAGCGGATTACACGTTCGGTACCCTTGCGAGTAAACTTGCCAATTTGATAAACGTACTCGTCGGGAGTGCCTTCGTTAAACCACTCGCCAAGGCCGGCGTACTCACCTTCGGAGTTTTCGCGGATGACAACAAAGTCGATATCCTTGGGGCCTTTGTCCTTCAAAGGACAGGGGGCGCCGTTCAACAGTTTTACTGGGCGAAGGTTTACGTATTGGTCGAAACCAACGCGGATTTTGAGGAGCAACTCGCGGAGGGACAAGTGGTCGGGAACGGTTGGGTAACCGACTGCGCCAAGGTAGATTGCATCGAACTTGGCAAGACGTTCCATGCCGTCGTCGTCCATCATTTTGCCTGTTTGTAGGTAGTACTCGCAACCCCAAGGGAAGTGAGTGAATTGGAATTTGATTGTGCTATCTAGTTGTTGAATTTGTTTGAGTATTTTGACGCCTTCGGCCACGACTTCGGTACCAATACCATCGCCGGGGATTACGGCAATATTAAAAACTTTTGTCATAAAATACCTCTCAAAAGTATTTTTGCGGTGTGGGGATATTGCACCCCACACCTATTTTCTTTTACAAATATGTTCGCAAATATTTTGCAAATTTGTATTGCAAATTTTTGACTTTTTGTTGGCAAGATTGCGCCAAACAGGTCAAAAATCGTCAATACGTGGTGTGTTTTACTCCGCTGCGGGAGCGTCTACCAACATTGCGTAAACTGTGATGTCGCCACGGCAGATGCCATCCCAAATTGTGGATGCATCGTCCTTGACGGTTGTCCAAATTAGCATTTTGCCTTCGGGAACTTCGGCAGTTGGCAAACCTGTGTTAGGAAGGTAACCAGACATGTTGCGGTTGGAGTTTTTCTTTTCCCACTTGTCGCCATCGGCAAGCAATGGATCTGCTGTGTAGTTGATACCTTGACGAGCATCAAATGTCTTTGTTTGACCATCCAAACCAATTGCTGTGATTGTTGCCTTTTGCCAAGCAAGGTGAACGTTCAAGTAGATTTGGTAGCTACCATTGATTGCAACCATTGTTGGTGTTGTGTGAGTAGTTTCGTCTGTTGCATCTTCCACCCAAGCATTTGCAGCGCCACCAGCAGTCAACGTATCAATGCCGTTGAATAGTTCTGCACCCTTGGTTGTGGAGTTGCTACCTTTGTCGCCTGTTGCTGGATCGATTGGGGCAATGTTACCACAGTTGTTGTGGTAGATGCTGTTTGTTGCAAACTTTGCAAGGCAGAAGAAATCTACGATTGTATCGGTATTTGCGGAAACTTTGCCGTCGTCCAATGCTTCCACTGTGTGGGATACACCTTCGTTATCAACTACAGCAGAACTTGAGGAGGATTTAACGCGGAACATTGCAGAACAACTATCAACGATGCCTGCATCGTCATCCTTTTGGTAACCAACGATACCGCCAAGGCGATATCTTGCGCCAAAGAAACCGTATGCTGCGCAATTTGCAATGTAGCCATTGGATTGACCTGCAATACCGCCAACGCGTGTGTCGCCGTGGATACGTCCGTAGCTGAAGCACTCGGTGATGATACCACCAACATAAGCGGAGCCTTCCTTTGTGGCGATGTTGTCGCCGGCAATACCACCGATGTTCATACGGTAGTTAGTTACTGTGTTGTCGCTTGTGTAGAGCCATGGCAAACGTTGAGCGTAAACCTTGTTCAAGTTGCCACATTGGTGGATTGTGCCGTAGTTGATACCAGCCATACCGCCAAGGTAACTGAAGTCGTAGACACTGCTAAAGTTGGATGCTGTGTCGCCAGTTGTACCAACACAACCATCGTTGAAGCAATGTTCGATTGTGCCGTAGTTAACTGCTGCAATACCGCCACCGCCAACAACTGCACGAACGTTCATGCGGTTCAAGCAATCGCGTACTGTTGCGGATGCGTAGTTTGTACCAACGATACCGCCTGCACCGGCAACGGCATCAGCGCCATCCTTGGAAAGCGCATCGGAACGTGTACCAACAACGCCCAAAACGGAGTAGATACCATCTTTGTAGCCGTTGGATACTGTGCCACTTGTGTTCCAGTGGATTTCGGTACCTTCGGTTGTGATGTTGGAGATTGTGCCATAGTTGTGGTTTGCAACTACACCGCAACTACCAACTGCTGCTTCGATGTGACCAACAACTTTCAAGTTTTTGATTTGACCATCTTGACCAAGCTTGTAGAAAATACCTGTGTTGCTTGCCTCGAGAGTGATTGTGTGGCCTTGGCCATCCAATGTGCCGTTGAACGTTGTAGCTGTGTAACTTTCGCCAACGTTGGAGGAGTAGGTGATGTCTGCTACCAACTTGCCAACGTAGTTGTGAGCCGTGCCAGCATTTGTAAATGCGTGCAATGCTTGTGCGCTGGAAATTTCGAATGGACTAGCGCTTGTGCCTTCGCCCTTCAAAATTTTGCCGTACACAGTTACGCTTGTTTCGATTGCTTTGTCAAAGTCGAACTCTACTGCGCAAGCACTTGTTGTGTACCAACCAAGCACTTTGTAGCCACTTTCCACTTGTGGAGCGGTGGCCTTGGAACCTTTGTCGATGGTTTGAGCGGGAACTGTCAAGCCATCAACACCGGTATCAAATGTTACTGTAACTTTGTCCTTTTCCTCTGGTGGATCTTGGTCGCAAGCAACCAAAGCCATGGACACAGCCAACAAAAGTACCAAAAGACAAATTGTTAATGTTTTTGTAAGTTTGTTCATAAATATATCTCCTTTGATATACTATCTGTTCCAACCAAGAACGATACCCCAAGTGGAGTCTGCCTTGAACTTGTTACCCAAGATTGCAAGGATTTCCTCGCAGAGTTGTTCGTTCTTTACTTGTGTGAGAACCATTTCGCCTGTGTACTCGTTTTTCACTTCGACAAGGTCCCAACCCAAAAGGTGGTTGATAACCAAGTTTTTGCGACTACTATTGTCAACTGCCTTGAGGTTGTTACCAATTGGAGCAAGAAGTTCATCCGAGAATACAACACCGTACTTTTGTCCCAACCAACGGTCGGCTGTACGACGGTTTTGGTTCCAAGTTACGTAAACGGCGTTATCGGCCTTTTCCGCAATGGCGTAGGCTTGTTCGCCATAAGCCCAAACGTTTGCTGTGGAGAACACGTTGGAAATCTTGGAGTTAGGACCACATTGACCAACGATACCACCAACGTTGTAGCTACCCATAACTGGGGAGATAAATTGACGTTCTTCCTCGGTGGTGTTGGATGGCTTGCGCAAACGACGGCCTGTGTAGCAGTTGATAACTGTACCATCGTTGTAGCCAGCAATACCGCCAACGTTTGTGTCGCCAACGATACGCATACCTGCAAAGAAACACTCGGAAATTGTTGCGCCTGTGGCATTGTAACCAACGATACCGCCAACGTTGTTAGCGCCGTCCCCTTCCTTGCCATCGGGGATACGTCTGCTGTTTGCTTTACCTTCGGAGTAGACTTGGCTAACTTCGCCGTAGTTTACGCCAACTACTGTACCGCAGAATGTGTTGTTGATTGTTTGAGAGATTTCGTTACCGTTGTAAGCACCAACGATACCTTCGATTGTCATGTTGTAGACCTTGCCGTAGTTAACGCCTGCAACGCAACCAACACCAATACGACCGTTGATTGTGTTGTCTTGAGCATTGACAACTTGGCAGGCTGTGATACGACCTTTTGCTTTGTTTGTGCCAACGATACCGCCAGCGCCACCCTTTGCAAGAGATGTGATATCATTTACCTTGCCACCAGTGCTCTTTACAGATACGGACAAGGATTTTACATCGTGGATGTAGCCACTGTTGTAGTTTGCAAGTACGCCCAAACTTGGATCGGATCCGGAGATGGATCCCTTCAAGGAGAGGTTGTAAACTTCGGCATTTTCGCCAAGTTCGTAGAACAAACCGGAGTTGTTTTTGATTGTGATAGTTTTGCCGTTACCATCAAACTTACCGTCGTAGATGCAACCACGCTTTTCGGCATAGACGGAGTTGATTGTGATGTTGCTCATCACTTTGGCAACTGTGTTTTTGTCGAAGGAGTTTGTTGTGAGGTGCAACAAATCTGCTTCGGAATAAACAAGGTATGGGTCGTCAGCTGTACCTGTACCATTGAAACGAACATCGTCAAATGCTACAGCATTGGAACCGCTTACGTCTGTTGCAATAAGCACTTTGTACACGCCACCAGCAAATGGTTCGTCAGCGGTAAACGTAGCTTGGTTGTTTGTTACAGAAAGGTCGCCGGGTACGATACGAAGGGAAAGTGGATCGTACTCGATTTTTGTGCCTTGTTGAACGTATTCTTCGGTACGTTCATCCCAAACCATGTTGGGTTTTTCTTCGCCGGGGATTACCAATACAAAGATTGCGGAGTCGCTATTGATGCCTGTTTGAATCCAACTGAAGGACTTTGTGAAAGCATCGGTGCCAAGAGCAAATTCTGTTGGAGTTGCTGTTGGGAAGGACCACTTTGCATACAAGGTTGTGTCGCCCATAACGCGGTAGTTATCTACATCCCAAGGCTCGGTGTATTCCGCATCGGCATACCAGCCACGGAAGATTGCTGTTTTGCTGTGAGTTGGAGTTTGGATAGGCTCAATCTTGTAGCCTTCTTTT
This sequence comes from Clostridia bacterium, assembly GCA_017409765.1. Classification (GTDB taxonomy): domain Bacteria; phylum Bacillota; class Clostridia; order Christensenellales; family CAG-314; genus Fimimonas. Next base: position 13,206 of record JAFQSA010000013.1, read on the forward strand.
ACTGTTTGAGGAGCAATTTGTGTTGCGCCTTCGCCTGTTTCGAATTTGATGGTAAATGTACGTGGAAGATCCACATCGCCTGCACCGCCTACTACAAATAGGAGGGCAAGTGTAAGTACTACGGCTGCAATGCCGTACAAAACGATACTTCTAACTTTCATAGTTTACCTCCTAGAAGAAGAATGGGCCGTGAGCCACAGAGTTGCACATTGAAATTGTGATAAAAATCAAACATGTGATCAATGCGCCAAGGTAGACGTTGTTGCACTTTTTGTAGATGATCTTTTGGAAGATTGGCAATATGAACATCAAAGGAATCAAGATCCAAAGCATGTTTGTGTACAACCAGTCGGTTGTCCAGTACATTGTGCCTGTTGCCGCGATAAAGCCGTATTGAATTGCAAAGATGCCAAACAAACCAAGTGTGTTTGCAAGTACAGCCAATGCGTAGTTCAATACTTGCCACCAGCCCTTGCCGTCGTTGTTGGTGTGGGCGGATACGTTTACTCTCAAAGAGTTGGAGAAGTAGAACACAAAGAAGAATGGAAGATACATCAGCATGTAGGTGAGATATCTTACGTTTGGAACACGGATAGCAACAAAGGTGTAGCGTGGGTCTACGCCAAACACGTCGGTAACAACGCTAATCACGGTGTAGAATGCGCCCCAAACAAGGAATGCGCAAAGCAAAGTTTTGAAGAAGTTGCCAACGCCAATCCAAAGGCCCATATCTTTGATCTTTTCGCCGTTCTTTCTGCCGAACAATGCCCAACTACCAAAGAACAAGCCAAGACCAACGGAGCCGTTAACAAATGCCCAAAGCATGATTGCGTTGTTCATACGTTCGGGGAAGAACCAAGTTACCTTGTGAGCAGCGGCATCAGCAAACAAAACTTTGGAAAGGTCTGCCAATGGAACAAAACTGAAGCATGCGCATGTTGCGCCAAGCAAAAGTGTTACGGCAAACACAATCCAACTCTTTGCGGAGGTTGGACGCGCCTTTACTGGACGATCGAACTTGATGGACTTGAAGAAAGGCATGTCAAGCAAGATTTGTGTGATTGGGAAGATGAACATGAACACACCAATCATAAGGATAAGTTGGAAAAATTGTTTCCAACCCCAAATTTGGTTGTTGCAGTCGATTGGAGACTCCAATTCGTACATGTAGTCCAAGAAGTACAAAATGTGCGCTGTGGAACGGATATCAAATGGTTGAACACCGTGGAGGGTGTTTTCTTGATAGCCAACACGCATTGTACCATCACTTGGTTGACCGTAGATTTTGCCTACTTCGATACCTGTTTCGCGAAGGTAAAGGTGGTTGTTACCGCTTGTCATAAGAGCCAAACTTTCGTAACTGTCCACGCGGGAGATATCGCCTGTCAAGTTGCAGTTTTGCCAAGCGCCTTCGTCAAACTCGCAGTAGCCAAAGCCAAGGTTTACGCAAAGGTTTGCGCACTTGCAACCATCCCAGTCTACACCACTAGGGCCAAGTTTTACAAGACCGGCAAATTTGTCGGTTGTATCTTCGCCCTCGGGAGTTACAAACAATTTTTCGCCCTTTTCGTTGTAGACAAAGTCAACGTCGATGATGTTGCGGATGTAACCGGAAACGTAAACAGCCTTGATTTTGCAGTTTTCGTAGATACCACCGGCCTCGTTGGAGAAGTGTACTGCTGCTGTCAAAGCGGAGTTACCACCAGCGGAGTGACCAACGATGGAGATCTTTTCGCGGTCGATGTAGTTAACGTTGGTTGTGTCGTAGAGATAGTTTACAAGTGGGATTGCACCATAAGCGCCACCTTCGGCAGAAGAGGAACTTGTGTTGAGAGATGCGGATGAGTCGCCTTGGTTGTATGGGTCGATAATGAAGCACACCATACCACGGCGGGCAAACTCAAGTGCAAGGTCGTAGTGAGATTCCTTTGTACGTTGGAAACCGGGTACAAACACTACGCAAGGTGCAGGTCTGGAGGAGGTTGCTGTCTTTGGCTTGTAAACAACACCTGTTACCCATTGACCGTCATCCGTTGGGATGGAAAAGTTGATCAGGTCAGTTTGGTAGAAGTTGGTGTTGATCATTTGTCCAAAAACAGATCCAACCAGCACGAGAATCAACGCAAGGCAAAGCCAAAACGTTGTTGATCCCCAAAAACGCTTCTTTTTGCCCATGAGATTTTGTTCACTCACGGTGCAAGGGGTTTGGTTATCCATTTTTTTACTCCTTTTGCCCCCAAAGCCACAACTGTGTGGCAATGGGGACTGTTTATATTTTGTGTGTTAATTAAGTTGGACTAAAATTATTCAGCTGTAACGCCTGCTGCAAATTCTACAAACAAGTCTACAAGAGTTTGGCTTTCTGCAGGAACTCTGTCTTGGTACACAGCAACATAGCGCGCAGAGGTTGTTTCAAGATTAACACATTGATGACCACCTGTTGTAGATGTGCATTGTGTCAATACGTTTTTGCCGCCCAAAATAATCATAGCGTCAGTAGGTACTTGTGTTGGATAGTAAGTAGCATTGCTTTCTTTAGAAGAACCGGATACAAGGTCAAAGCGTACTACTGCATTTGTTATGCCCTTTGTTTCAAGGAAAGCAACGAAGTCTGCTTCAATTTTATCGATTTGAGCTTGGGATGCATATTCATTAGAACCATTTTGTCCCCAAATTGCAACGATAAGATCGTATTTGATAAATGCATCTTCGAATACTGGGTAAAGTGTGATTGCACCATCGGTTGCAAGGTCTACAACTGCTTTGTAGTCGATAACTGTGCCTGCAATTTGTGCTTCCGTTGCGCCTTCGGTTGTGGCAAAGCCAGCAATCTTTTTGCCAGCTGGGATTTCGATTGCGGAAACGTCCACTTCGTTACCCTTCAATGCGCTAACTGTTGTTTTTGCTGTGCCAAGAGTAACTTCTACTGTGTCCTCAGCAACAAATTCGATAAACAAATCTACAAATGATTGTTGAGCGGATTTGACTCTTTCGGTAAATACACCTGCATAGCGAGTGGATGTTGTTGTGATGTTGATGCATTGGTGTTTGCCTGTTGCGCCTGTTTGGCTTTCGACATTTTTACCAGACAAAATTACCAAAACGTCAGTTGCGATGTTTGCTGGGTATTCCGCTGTTTTACCTTCAACACGGTCAAAACGCATAACGGCATCTGTGATACCCTTTTCAGCAAGGAATGCGCGGAAACCTGCTTCGATTTCGGCAAGTTGTTCTACAGAAACATACTCGTTTGTGCCATTTTGGCCCCAAACAGCAACGATAAGGTCGAATTCGCCCCAAACTGGGTAAAGTGTGATTGCGCCATCTACGGCAAACTCTTCCACTTCGGCATAGCCAAGCTTGGAACCAACAATTTCCGGTGTGGTTGCTGTTGCTTCACGAGCGAAACCAAGCAATACTCTGCCGGATGGGTCGGTGATACCGCTTACGTCAACTTTGTTGCCGAGTGCCTTGTTAACTGTTGTTGTGTTTTCGCCAAGAGTGATGGCAATATCCTTGTTTTCGCTACCGATAACCATTGCATACATATCGAGCGCTTGTTTGCTGTTTACAACCAATGCACCACGGCGGGAGCCATCTGGGTTGTACTTTTCAGCAAGTTTTGCCTTTGCAAGGATTGCAACGTTGCCCTTTTCTGGGTCGTCGATGTTGTTACCTGCAAGAACTACGTCTACGTCGCCATCAGCTGTGATAGCTGCGCCACATTCGTTAACGTCGCCTTCGTACACGCGGTACAAAACGTCAACTTCGGGGTAGAGTGCGGAAAAATCTGCTTTTACAAGACCAACGTAGTAGTGAACGTCGTGGATGATTTCCCCTTCGGCATCTTCCAAACTAAACTTTACGTTTACAACGCCAACAACAAGGTCGTAGGTTTTGTAAACTGGGTAAAGTGTCAAGGAGCCGTCGGTTGCAAGAGCATGAGCGGATTCGTAGTTGATGATGCCGTCCTTTGCAATTTGCACTGTGGTTGCGTTTTGTGCATTTGCCCAACCAAGGAACTCTTGTTTTGCGCCAACTTCGACTTCGGGCGCTTGAACGGATGTGGAGTCGCCTTCGATCAAGGTTGCAGTTTTGTCTGTTGTGCCTTTGATTGTGAGAGCGATGGATTTCTTTGTGGAAATAACTGGGTAGAATTTTACTTGGTCTTCAACCGCGTATTCGCCGAGTTTTTCGTAGGAAATTGTTGCGCCCTTTGCAAACAAAACGTCACTTGCAGATGTTTTGCCTTCTTCAGTTGCCCAACCAAGGAAACTTTGGAGTGGGTCTGTTGTTGTGTAGTCAGGGGCTGTGATAGAGCCATCCTTTTCCACCGATTGCGCTTGACCGCTACCAAACGTTACTTGGTAAACGATGGGTTGCTCGCAAGCAACGAGTGACAAGCACAAAAGAGTCGCGAGCAAAATCACGATCAATGTCTTTGTTGATTTTGTCATAGTTTTTACCTCCGTAAAAATTTATTATTTTTTTGTTTTTATTTGCAACTACCCTTTCACTGTGGTAGTTAAAGCCAAATTTGTTTTTGATTGATTGTGGTTGAAATCTTTAGTTTCTGTTTTTCCAACCAACCCTACGCAAAAGCTTCGCTTTATTTGCGGGCAACTCCGCTTTCGCGTGCGGCTTTGCGGACAGCATCAGCAACGGCATCGTGTACCCTTTGGTCTACTGCCACGGGCAAAACGTTTTCGCAAGTGAGGTCACTTTCCGCAACGGAAGATGCAATAGCGTAGGATGCTGCCATCATCATTTGGATGTTGACGTCGCTTGCACGAACGTCCAATGCGCCACGGAACATACCTGGGAACACCATCACGTTGTTTACTTGGTTGGGGTATTGACTGCTACCTGTGCCCACTACCTTTGCGCCACCAAGTTTTGCTTTGTCGGGGGTGATTTCCGGAATGGGGTTGGCAAGAGCAAACACGATTGGGTCCTTTGCCATTTTGGAGATCATTTCGCTACTTACGATGTTGCCAACGGAAACGCCAACAAACAAATCTCTGCCAACAAGCGCATCCGTCAAACTACCCTTGATAAACTCGCGGTTGGTGAGTTTGGCAATTTCCATGTGGGCGGTGTTGGGGTACTCTTCCCCCTCTACCAAAACGCCTTGACGATCCACCATCACAACGTCCTTTACGCCCAGCGCAAGCAGATACTTGCCAATTGCAATGCCCGCAGCACCTGCGCCATTAACAACGGCGCGAACGGTATGGATATCTCGGCCGGTAACCTTGCACGCGTTGATAACACCTGCGCCAACAACAATTGCTGTGCCGTGTTGGTCATCGTGGAAAACGGGGATGTCCATTTCGCGCTTTAGGCGACTTTCCACCTCGAAGCATCGTGGCGCGGAGATATCTTCCAAGTTGATGCCACCAAAACTGCCTTCCAAAAGTTTGATGGTGTTTACAATTTCGTCGGGATCGGTTGTGCGCAAGCAGATGGGGAATGCATCCACACCACCAAAGTGTTTGAACAAGGCGCACTTGCCTTCCATAACGGGCATGCCTGCCTCGGGGCCGATGTTGCCAAGGCCCAAAATTGCTGTGCCATCGGTGATGACTGCAACTGTGTTTGCGCGACCGGTCAACTCAAAACTGAGTTCGGGTTGCTCGTGGATGGCCATGCATGCATCAGCCACCCCTGGAGTGTAGCAGAGCATCAACTCCTCTTTGGTGGAAACGGGAACTTTTACCTTTGTTTCCACCTTGCCACGCCACTCGAAGTGTTTTTGAAGTGCCAAACTGTCTTTCATACGTATACCTCCAATGTAAGACTTTTTGTTGTAGGTTTGTGGGCTTTTGCCCACCTAAAATTGCTGAGTTTCCCACCAAAATTAACACAAAACCTTGTAAGCGAAAATACGTTTGCGTTGTAAAACACGAACACCCCCTGCAGGGGGTGCCTCGTCGTGATGAGTTGTCCACTGCTAAAGTAAATTTGGATAATTTTGGTGGGACAATGGAAAAGAATGAATATATATAATAAATACTTGCTAATTACATCATAAACACTGAAAATGCGAATTTCAATAGCTTTGAGGAAAGTTACAAAAAATATAAGTTTGATTCCAAAAGAAATAGTTATGGAAAACCCCTTTTGCGCAACAAAAAAGTTGACAAATTTGCTTTGCCAACTTTGGTCGAAACAGTTAATAAAAATGAAATATTTGGCGGCAAATTACCCTTTTGCCAATGGTTTTGACTACAAACAGCAAAAAAGCGCCAACAAACTGCATTGTGCAAAAATTTGTTGACGCTTGTAGTATTCAAAAAGATAAAGTTATAACATAGTTACTTTTCTGCTGTGGGTTTTAGGGTGCGTTTGAGATATCTGCGCACCAAGTTTACGTGGGAGTAGTCGGGCAATTTTGCATCCCAAACAAGGCCGATTTGCAACATGATGGGCTCTTGCATGGAAATCAGGACGTAGTCGTTGCCAACAAATCCATCTAGCATAAAACCGCAACAGTTACCGTGAGAAAGCAAGGTGAAAATGCTACTAAGTTGACTGCTATACAAAAGCACGTTGGGTTTTACGTCGGCCTCCTCGAACTTGCGCTTTAGTAGCGTGTTTTGGTAACTATCCTCGCCTAGCATACAAATTTGATGCTTGGCAAGTTCCTTAAAACTGATTGTTGTGCGGTGTGCCAAAGGGTGGGATTTGTGCACGCACAGTTTTAGTTCCAAATCGTTAATTTTTGTGTGGCTAAATTTGCCAAGGTCTACGCAATCTAGCAAGCACAAACCAAGGTCGATTGCACCACGATCTAGCCAACGGCGAATTTCCAAACTGCCCGCCTCTTTTACATCCAGCACAATGTCCGGCAGTTGCTTTTGCATATCGGCAATGCCAGGGTAAAAGAGCATGTTGCCAATCATGGGCGCAACACCAATTTTTACCGCAAGACGCTTTTCCGCACGAGCAATCAAGTCGTTGCGAAGATCATCCGCCTGACGAAGTAGGCCATCCGCCTTTTGTTGGAGCCACTTGCCGTCATCCGTCAATTCCAAGTGGTTATTGTTGCGCAAAAACAGCACGATGTTGTACTCGCTTTCCAAATCGCGAATGGCTTGGGATATTGCCGGTTGCGACACAAACAATGCTTTGGACGCGCGAGAAAAACTGCCATACTTGCATACTGTCAAAAAATACTTCAGTTGAGTGAGTTTCATAGGGACACCTCCCCCAAATTTTTTGTTGTTGAAACAACCCTTTCAACAACTATTGCTTATAGTATACCAAACTGTTGGGAAAAATTCAATAGCAAGTTGAATTTTTTTAATTTGGATGTTTTGCAATATGCAGTGCGAAAAAATAAAAACACGCTTTAACTCTAGGCATAATTTCCACAAACAAAAAAGTCTTTGGTAGAAAGTGATTGGACTAAAATACTGTTTTAGTTTGGATGTTTTGCGTAGCACTTCAAACACCACCACTGGCACAAAAGGTCATGCCAAAAGCGCACAAACACAGCAATACGCAAGACATTTTTGAGGAAAATCGCGCACATGTGGTTGTTTTTTGCAAGGTACGTGGTTTGTTTTGGAAAATTTGTTACGTTGGAAAAGTGCTCATAACCAAGATATATTTTGGCAATTTGTTGGCATTTTGCATTGTAGTTACATCAAAGTGCACTATCAATTCGAAGAAAAAAGGACACTTGTCGGAGTGTCCTTTTGTTTTGGCCTTCCCGTCGGGACTCGAACCCAAATCTGTCGAGGAGGAGGATATATCTGACCCTAATGTAGAGTTTGCAAAATACCTAAAATGCATATTTTACACCATTTTCGCCGTTTACTTGCCATATTTTGCGTAATTTTTACGCCGTTTGATAACTTTTATAGCGTTCAAAAAACCAAGGCAACCAAAAAGGTCACCAAATTTGATGACCTAGTTTTTTTATGGTAATCCAAAGTATTCGTGAGGATAGCGCATTTTTTGAATAGCGTTATAGAAGTAATCAGCGTAATTCCAGTCAGCCTCATCAACGTTTTCTTTTAAGAAATGAACACAATAATCGTCGAAGAATTTCACTAACTTGTCCAAGAGCGCGTCAATATAGTTTTCTTCAAGAATAATCCAGTTGCCAGCAAACATGCCGTTTTCGTATTCCTGCTTTATTGTGCCGTTTTCTACGCTACGGACATTTTTGGGATAAAACTTTTTCAGCCTATTATAAGCCTCAATGGTATTATGCTTTAAGAAATTGTTGATTTTATGCAACAAGTCATACGCATCGTATTCTTTCAAATGACTAATTTTTTTACCTGCTTTGTCATTTTGTAAGCCATCGGAAAATTTACGGAATGAATTAAAACCATAATCCTTACCTTTATAACCAAGTTCACACATCACGATAAGCGTATAACGGTCAATTTCAGCCGCTAATTTTGAGATGAAAGAACAATACAACGATTGAATAACGCTATTGTATTTTTTATAACGACGCATCATTGCAAATACAGCGTCTTCTTCAACTGAATCAATATCCTCAGATGAAGAAATCATAGATAATCCGTTAAGCCTTGCGTTTTCACGAACTTGATCAGGAGTGCGTATAAATTGAAAAATAGGTTTATATTCCTGAAACCAGTCAGCCTTAAACCCTAAAATCAAGTCCCTAAACACATTGACTTTGTAGTCATACTTCGTTTTTTTCGCTGGAATAAAACAACCTTCGTTGACGTCTTCCCATTCCTTAGGGATAAAGTCAGTAATACCTATTTCGTTGCAAACTTTCTTATAGCGAGCAATGTCAATATGTAATTTTCCGTCAATTTCGTGCAGTCCCCAGCAAGCAGGATCTTTTTGTTCGGGATTATACCACGACTGTTCTTTTGAAAACTTTGAGTAGTCAAATTGTTTTGTTTGTTTCATGATTTTTACTCCTTGTTATTATAATCCTTTATAATAGAGCAAAACCCTGTTGGGAAACCTACTGTTAATATTATAACACTCCCTAGCAAAAAAATCAACCGTAAATAAACCATATAAGAAAAAGCGTGATAAAATTAAAATCGCTCACATATTAGCAATTTAAGCCAAAAACAATACAAAATTGCTCATATATTAACACTTTTTTGTTTGTAAAATTTAACCCGTTTTCGTTGGGCTCTTGAAAACCTTTACGGTATACTTTGCTTAACAATAATATATGGAAACAAAAATGGCAAGTATATATAGGTTTATGTTAAAGAACAGAAAGACCTTTCAAGGGCTCGACCGGCAAGGAAACCAAGGCGACCCACACTATAAAGGCAAAAAGTTGCTTGGTACAATGACAGCGGAAACGGCGGTTCGTGCGATATCGTCTACTACGATAACTCATTCGCACCTATCCTGGAAGAAACGATAAAGCGCTACTTTAAGGAACGACCGATAATCACGGAGTACGGTGGAAATATTTACCCCGGCACAATAAACACGTGGATGAAACGGATATGTCAGACGGCAGGACTTGAAGAACCAACCGTCCACAGCCTTAGGCGCACGAACATCACTATGCAAATTGCCGCAGGAGTTTCTATCGTAACGGTTGCAGGTCGAGCGGGTCACGCGCGAACCAGCACGACCACCGACATATACAGTCACTTCCTAAAAACAGCCGACCGTTCCGCCGCCCAAAAACTGGAAGAGATATTCGACTGAACATAAAGACCCTAACACACGCTGTTGGGATCATTTTTTATTGTCCTTTTTCTAAAGAAATTCTTTAGATATGCGAAGAGCCTACTTGATTAAATTTTTTATTTGTGGTACAATGATAAAAATACCGTTCAAGGGGAATTTTTATGGCAGTAAGTTACGACAAATTGTGGAAAAAACTTATAGATAAAAAGATGACAAAGAACGCACTACGCGTGCAGGCTGAAATGTCTTCTTCCACCATGGCAAAGATGAGCAAAAACGAGACCGTATCAATGGACGTAATGCTCCGCATTTGCAAGGTATTACAATGCAATATCGGCGACATAATGGATGCTACAGAGGAAGAAATTTAAGAATCACGACAGACTGTTGTCATATTTGATATGGTATAATACCTAAAAAGAGCCTTTTCCTTTTGACAACTAAGGATATTAGAATGACACAAAAGGAAACAGTAAAACAATATTTTTTAACTCATCCAAATGTTGAGCTCCCTACAGCAGAAGTTGTAGATTGGGTAAAACAAGAATATGAACATGTAGAAGGAAAAAACTTTTCGCGACGCAGATAGGCAAATTAGCACGCTTTATGATGAGGGATTTTTACAAAAAATAAGCACTGGTATATACAAATACGACCCTGATGCTGTTACAGAAAATGAAGACCTTGATTTTTCACAAGAAATTATTGACGCTGCTAAACGACGTGATAACTATAAATGTGTTGTCTGTGGGAAAAGCGAAGCTGAGGGATCTCGTATTATGGTTGATCATATTAAAGCCAGACACAGCGGAGGGCTCCCTACACTTGATAATGCACAAACACTTTGGGGTAATTGTCATAGTTTGAAACATACATATGGGCAAACTGTATTCGGCAAAAAGATCTTTTTCGTTTAGGAGAAAAGCTGTACAAGCAAATAATGAAACCATGTTAAATTTTATAAATGACATTTTAGAGGTATATAGCAACCATCATATTGATGATGAAATTCAAGATTAACTAAGGAGAAAATTATGAATACAGAGCATCTTGACAATTTATATAAGGAATTTGATATTGCCAACTTGCCTTTTGGTATTGTTCACGATAAACTCGGCGATGTTTATGAAAAATATTGCGTAGAAATTTTGGAAAATCCTCAATTTTTAACAATGTCAAAAACAGGAAACTACTACACCAACCAAGAATACAAGATTTTCTTGGAATTGCTTGCAATTAATAGCATTGGTACTTTGTCTGATATTTTTAACATCAAGGAAATTAAGGCGAGTGACCCTATTCCTCCAAGAATGAGCCACGGATTATCCAAAACAGACGTTATTATGAAAGTTATTTATAATGACGGCACATATAAACGCTTTCCTATTAGTTGCAAACAGTCTACTGTTCCCAAGGTTGCTTTTGCGGAATTTGATGTGGATACCATATGTCGTGAAATAGGTATTCCAGAAGGAAGATTAAAATACTTAATGGAAAAACATCAACGTGACGCTTCGGCTATTAATTTTACGGCTGCAGAAAAACAAGAACTTGCAAATTTGCTACGCCCCATTGCTCGAAATTTTGTTCGTTGGGTAGTAACAGGTAGTCCTGTTGAGGCACCTGATAACATTTGCATTCCAACATCAATCATTAAATTCGATTTACGTAAGCCACGTGATAGATATGATATTGACGTTGAAAATGGTGATTTTTCTTTCCAAAATTACAAAGTTTATACAATTGACCAATATATCGACACCATTATGTTAAACAAAAAAGGAAACATAAAACCTGGTGGCTTTGGAACAGGACTTTCCTGGACTTACGCGACAGGTTCTAAAGGCAAGAAAATTCAGTTTAAGGGTTAATTCTTCTTTCGAGGCCTTTTCGCTGGATATGTAAATTTATTTCCAGTATAATCGTCTCAAGGAGTTATAAATGAGAAACAGAAAATACTTCGAAGAAGAAAACGCAACAATTTTATATGCGGACACGCTTACAACACGATTGATTTCAGAAGAAAGTATTGACCTAATCGTCACTTCGCCACCATACAATTTGAACATAGATTATAAATCTTGCAATGATGCTCAGCCTTATGAAGAATACCTAAAGTTCACCAAAACATGGCTTAAGCGTTGCTTAAAGTGGTTGAAAAACGACGGCAGAATGTGCCTTAATATTCCTCTAGATAAAAATAAAGGCGGCCATCAAAGCGTAGGTCCAGATATAATTGAAATAGCCAAAAAAGTCGGATTCAAATACCATTCCACCATTATATGGAACGAAGGCAATATTTCTAAAAGTTCAGCCTGGGGGTCTTGGATGAGTGCGTCCTGCCCCTATGTAATAGCACCTGTTGAACTAATCGTGTTGCTGTACAAAGGTGAATGGAAAAAACGCAGTGGTAGCAAACAATCTGATATAACTAGAAACGAATTCATTTCTTGGACAAATGGCGTGTGGACATTTAGGGGTGAAAGCAAAAGAAAGATCGGTCACCCCGCACCATTCCCAGTAGAATTGCCAAAGCGCTGTATAAAACTATTCAGTTATGTCGGCGACACAGTTTTAGACCCATTCATGGGTAGCGGTTCAACTGTAATAGCAGCAAAACAAAATAATAGACACGGAATTGGCATTGATTTTGAAATAGATTACTGTCAACTTGCCATGGAGCGAATTTTAAAGGAGACTAAATAGATGAAAAAAGAATATACGTATATTGACTTATTCTCGGGCCCAGGCGGATTATGCACTGGTTTTATTAGTGAAGGTTTCGTTCCTAGAATCGCTGTTGAATGGAGCGATACCACCATTGAAACCTATGCAAAATCGCATAATGCCGAAATATACGAATTAAAAGACCTGCTTAAAAATTTAGGTCACCTTGAAGATGTACTTGTAAAAAATAAGCGCACTTGTTTAATACACGGCGACATTAATAAAGTCTCCAATGAAATGATTCGTGAAATTCTTAAAAAGAAATTTGGAGAAGACTCCGTTGACGTAGTAACAGGCGGTGCACCTTGCGAAAGCTTCTCAATGGCTGGTAAAAGATTAGAGGTCGACGATAGAAACGACCTATTCTCTAACATATTGAGAATTGCCCATGCGGTAAAAGCAAAATTCACATTATTCGAAAATGTGCCTGGCTTATTGACCAAAAAACGCGACGGCAAAAAAGGTGGACAAATCGAATATGTATTCAATGAGTTCGAGTGCGTAAATGAAGAAACAGGTGTATTTTACCGCTTGGCAAGCAAAAATGTTGCTGACTACAAGTGTGTTGCAGCTGATTACGGAACGCCACAAAAACGAGAAAGAATATTTATCGTAGGCTGCAGTAGTAATTATGCTAAAAACCCCTTTGTTTATCCCGAAAAGACCCACGGTCCAGGAAGACGCTATGATTATGTAACCGTAGAAGATGCATTTAGATACCTTCCCCCTGTTCGTAGTGGCGAAGGCTATGAAATGATGCCTTACTATCCTACTTATGAAGAAGACTATAAAAATGGGTTAATTACGGAAGCTGCTTACAATTACTATAAGTTTATATTCGACCCTACACACTCTGGTAATGCAAACTACTCACCGAATGTTATAACATTCCATAAGGCGCTTAATCATACCCCTAAAATGATAAGACGTTTACACGAAATTAAGCAAGGCGAAGGTATGCAATCGGCTGTTGATAGACTAATCGCTGAAGGCAAGGAGGATTTGGTAAAAGAAGTCTTCCCAAATAAAATCTATGCATCGAGAAATAGAAGATTAAAATCTGATGAACCCAGCTACACCGTTACGTCTCATTGCTTGGATGAGATGATACACCCGATATACGATAGACAGCCCACACCACGAGAAGTCGCTAGATTGCAAGCGTTCCCCGATTGGTACTATATCAACGGACCGTATGTAAAATTCCACAGCGACCCGTTGCAAGACAAATATGAGCAAATCGGTGATGCAATACCCGTTCTAATGGCAAAGGCTTTAGCTCAAAGCATGAAAAAAGCCTTAGATGAATTAGAATAATCAATTTTAGGTAAATTAAAGGATGTTACGATGATTAAAATAAAGGGAAATCCATTAAAAAACTATAAGTTTATAGACTTATTTTGTGGGATAGGCGGCTTTCATTTAGCTCTAAAATCGTTTGGGGCTGAATGTGTATTTGCTTGTGATATTGACTCGGAAGCACGAAAAGTTTATGCTAATAATTTTGGAATTACCCCTAAAAGTGATATATTGGAAATCAAAAACGAAGATATTCCTCATCATGATATACTTTGTGCTGGATTTCCTTGTCAACCATTTAGTATTTCTGGACACAGAAAAGGGTTTTCTGATGAGTTAGGTCGTGGAAAGTTGTTCTTTGAAATAATTAGAATAGCAAAACACCATAAACCTAAAATAATTTTATTGGAAAATGTTAAAAATTTAGAAAAACATGATAATAGCCAAACTTTAACCAGAATTAATGAAGAATTAGCAAATATTGGTTATACAGTTTATTCAAAAGTACTTTGTGCGTCTGACTATAATATTCCGCAAGAACGTAAAAGAATTTACATTGTTGCTTTTAGAAATGATTTGGGAATTAATAATTTTTCATTTCCTCAAAAACATAGCTCAAATAGATACTTAACCGACATTTTATTAGAAGAAGGGGAAAATGAGATTGATGGAAACTATATTATAAAAAGAGAATATGTAATAGATCCCGAAAAAAATAATGACACCCCTTCTGCTCATTTAAAAAGAATAGGTTCTATAGGCTTAGGACGTCAAGGCGAAAGAATTTATTCAATATTTGGACAAGGGGTTACATTATCATCACAAGGCGGTGGTTTAGGTGGAAAAACTGGTATGTATTTAATTAACGGAACAGTAAGAAAATTGTACCCTCGTGAATGTGCACGACTTATGGGTTTTCCCGATGAATTTAAAGTAGCAAACACACAAGAAAGAAATTACAAACAATTCGGTAATAGCGTCGTTGTCGATGTTTTACAATATATACTAGTCAATATATTAGACGTTCTAAAAGGAGAATTATAATGTCCACTAACAATTTATTAAACACTTTAGAGTTCCAAATTGCTTTTGGAGCAGTAAGGCATTTTGGTAGAAACTTATACACAACTAATCCTCCAGCTATTGCTGAATTGGTTGCTAACGCATGGGATGCTTATGCAAGAAAATGTGATCTTTGCTATACAAGCAATTCCCTTTTAATTGTGGATAACGGAATTGGAATGAATGATGAGGAATTCCAAAAAAGATATGCAACATCAGGGAAGCCTAAAGACACAAACATTAGAAAACCAACAGATATGTTGTTGCGTCCATATATGGGGAAAAAAGGTATCGGAAAATTTTCCGCATTCAGTCTTGCAGATGAGTTTATTTTATTTACAAAAAGTGAATCTGATAACGCATGGAAAAAAATTAAATTAAATAAGCAGTTGTTGGAAATAGACGACGCCAAGGTTAATATTCCTGTTGAGCACATTAATCTATTAGAGGAATTAGAAACAAAATTTAATTACAAATTCGACGATATTCTAACAGGTACAATTATTTATTTCCCAAAATTAAAAAGAGAAATTACGAAATCCACACTAGACTCCCTAAATAAATTACTTTCTCAAAGGTTTTCCATAACTACTATTTTGAATGATGGGAATTTTACGGTTCAATTAATACATAACGATGAGAAAACGGCAGTTGATTTTTCCAAGCACTTCTTTTATGAAAAAATTGAAAACGTTCATTATTTTGGTGTAGAAAAGACTTGGGTAAAGAGTCTATTTCCAAACGCTCCAGATAAATATTTAATTAAAGAAGACAACTTTTCTAAAGACATTTCTGGTTGGGTTGCGTCCGTAGAAATTCCAGCCGATTTAAAAGTTTCAGATGAAGTTGCTATACGTGGTATAAGCATATATGTAAATGGCAAACTAGTCGATGAGGATATTTTAAGAAATTCAAAAAAAGACAGAATTGCCGACGCTTATATCATTGGCGAAGTTAATGCAGATTACATTGCAGCATTAGACGAAGACGTTGTTTTAAGTAGCAGAGAAGGCTTATTTTTAGATGCTCCTGAGGTTTGTGAATTAAAAGATTATCTAGAAAACATCAAGAAAAATATCGTTGCTTCTTGGGATGATATGCGAGCGGATAGAGATTTGTCAAAACAAGAATATATTACCCGCGTTATAGAAAAGCCTGAAAATAAAAAATACTACGAGAAATTAAATGAGACGTCTCAAAAAAGATTTAACAAGTATGCTCAAAGGCTTTTCGATCAACCTGGAATCAATATAGATAAGCAAGAAAAGCTTGCCGATTTGTTGTTTTCAGCGTTAATTCAGATAGTAAATAATGAGGAATTTCAAAAATTACTTGACCAAGAATCAATTGACGATCAAAAACTAATAGATTACATTTCAACAATATTTAATCTGAATGAAATAAACCATTCTTTAAGATTAAGAGATAGCGTGAAAGGCAAACTTGCTGTAATTGCTAAACTTAAAGAATTTATGGATAAGAACGAAGTTGAAAGTGCTTTTGAGGAGTTATTAGCAAAAAATCCTTGGCTAATTAATCCTCATTGGGAAAACCATAGGACAATTTATACTCAACAGTGGTATGAATATTTAGGGATAGATAATTCTGATCCTGAAAGATTAAGGACAGACATAATTTTAGAAGTTTCAGATGAAAGGATGCCTATAATTGTTGAGTTGAAAAGGGAAAAGAAAACACAATATTCTGCCCCAGATGCTGTTGACGCTCAAACTCAAATATTTAAATATCGAAGAGCAATATGTAAAAAATACCAAGAAACGGAAGGCTTGGTATGCGAACCATCAGATATTAAGGCCTATTTTATTTGTGGGACTAAAGCTCTGCAACTTTTACATCAAAATGTAGCAGATATATCACTATTACAAACAAATGGAATTACAGTCGTTAGTTACGAAACTATGATAGCTACTGCAAAACGAATTCTTGAAGTAATGTTTGAAACTGATTTAGACGATGTTTAATATAACATAAGTTCAATTGAAGGAGCTCTGCGCAAATTGGTTGCCGAAGGTGCAATTGTACGTGAGGGCAAAGGAAAGAATATTCGGTATTTTAGAGCAAAATAATTACTTTTTTCGTATTTTTACAATTATAATATATGAACATGGCGACGGATTTCTCCGCCGCCATATTCTTTGTATGTGTTTATTCATCCATTCGCCTTATTGGCATATATCATTTTCTATTCCAACGACAGCCAAATAGTTCTCCACCATTAGGATACAAAGTTAAAACTCTTTTCTCCTCTATTATCGCAATGGTTCTATCTGTCAAGGAACTAAACTCCCAAAGAAATCCTCTCGCTTTATGTGCTGGTCGTTGGCATACCTTGAATTTATTGTTTTCCCATATTAGAACTGCCACTACTTAGGTGTTATTAATTTTCATGACCGCCTATTTGATCAAAAAAAGATTCTATTTTCTTTTTTACTACTATTATTCTCTCAATATATAACAACAAGTCTTGGTCTGTTGGAATTTCTGCTCCATGAACTAGCATATTTCTGATATTTTTCAACCCCCAATATTCTTGCAATATACTCTGTGGGAAATCTATACATCTTGACAACTTTGACATGGCATCTATATTTCTATACATATTGTCAGCGCAAAATCGCAAAGAAAGATCTTCTAGCATACGCTCTAACTTAATCCACTCTGTGAGAAATTTACCGATACAAGCCTCATTTATATATTTATCATTTAAAGGATCTTTACTTGCTCTAATTCTTATGATCTCAATACTATCTCTTCGACTGTCTGATGCATAGAGGTCTATCATTTGATCAGCAATCGTGCTATTTGAAATCGAAAATTGGATCTTTCGCAAATCATTATCAACTTTTATCTTCGTCAATCTATTTTGAATGGGAGATCGAGGGGAACCTCGGTCTTCCCAAGTAAAGGAGAAAAAGATGTATTTACCCAGATTACGTCGTTTACACGACACCCTAAAAGAGATAAAAAAAGTAGACCCTGATACTTGTCTAACCTACTATATGCTAAGACAGCTAATAGCGGAAGGACAACTTACAGAACTCAAATATACCAATGCCTTTGTTCTTAATTTGGACGAAGTGTATCATTTATTTTGGACACCAATGAAGACTGACGGCTGTACTAAGGAGGAGAATAATGAAATATAAAACATCGGGAGACATCCATAGATTGTTTCTTAAAGAAGATGCAGGCACAATGGTAACGAGAAACAATGTTCGAAGACTATGTCTACAAAACAATATAAAGCACCTTATGACGGCAAATATAATCCTTATAGACGAGCAGGACTTCATCAATAAAATGAATCCGTACAAAGTCACAGAACATATCTACAAAGTTCCTAGATTAAGAAATATTGATGGCTGTGTAAAAGAGTGGAATAAACAACGCCGTAAAGGTGAACGATACATCCACGCTGATGAAATAAGTGCATTTCTCAAAAAAGATTGCACTGTCTTTAAGTACAAATTTGGAAACAGGTGGATAATAAACTACGACCAACTTGAGCCATATTTGAAGGAAATAAGCAAGACGAAAATGCCATATTGTTTTGAAATATACAAAATGAAAAGTGCACGCAAAGGCGGAAGAAGGTCCGTAAAAAAGCAATAAGACCACTGTTAAAGTGGTCTTAAGATGGCGTGAGTATGAGGAATCGAACCTCAAATTAACCCTTAGGAGGGGTTGGTTATCTCCGTTTAACTATACTCACATATGTTATTAAGTTTTTGAAAAAATTTATACTCGGATTTATACCTGAAATTTAGAATTGGTCAAAAATGCCTAAAAATGGGCTGTTTTTGGCCATTTTTTGTGCAAAATGAGCACTTTTTTGTGTATTTTGATGGATAGAGCACTAGTTTAGGAGGCGACGGCGTTATCCCGTTACGCTACGGAAAGAAGGCGAATTAACTTTGCTTGACTATTGTACAATTTTGTTGGAAAAATGGCAAGTTTTTTAGTAAAAGTTTTTTGCAAGTTATGGCTAAAACTGTTGTGAAAAGTTTGCAAATGTACTGCTAGAAAATATGGGATTTTCGTGATAGATAGTACAAGAAAACTTGGTGTTTAGATGCGTAAAAGCAGTTGTTTTTAGATGCGAAAAATAGGTAGTTTAGCAAAAAAACGAAGATACGTGGTTGTTTTTTGTAACCTTTTTGATTTCCTAAATCCTTACAACTAGAACATCTTCGACATCAAAATTTAACTTTTGGCAAGTCTTTCCATCCACGAAATAAAAACATCCACCATGGCAATCTGGATTTTCGCTTAGTGAATTGATCATCAACGTATGATTGCAAGCTAATTGCGCTTGTTTGGAGTACTCTGCTTCTTCCACCGCCCACTCGTCTACTGTAAAATCAACATAGACTGGCCAAATTAGCAAATCGTCACTTGCAAATCTTTGTGGATACTCCCACAAATCTCCACACAACGCAACGTCCACATTGTGCCCCTTGTAGAAGAAAGTCAATATCTCGGTGCCTTCTTTGTAATGACCATCTGTAAGCTCATACTCCTTCCATCCAGCACTAATCCTGCGATAATTAAATGCCAACTTTCCGTCGATAATAACCGCATAGGATGAGTAGAGGCTATCCCCATCTGCTTCCAAATACCCAAATGCCAAATCGGTGGCATATTGTTTGGATAAGTTTTCAATTCTTTGCATAGTGTTGGAGTTTTTAGAAATGGCAACAGCTTTGTCGTTGACATAACTCCAACAAAAGGCATCAAACCCTTGCAAAAATGCTTCGCCAAAACACAGCAAATCCACTCCATCCGCAATTTGCAACGCCCTTTCTATTTGGCTGATATTGAACTCAACATTGTTGTTGACAAATTTGTACGATGCAAGACCTATTACCATAAAAGCTTCCCCGTGTTTAGTTTTTCAAATAAGACCACTATTCCTTGTACTTTTTGCGGAATTCCTTGGGGGTGATGCCAAACATCTTTTTGAATTGGCGGTTGCAGTAGGAAATGTTTGCAAAACCAACGTCGTTGGCGATGTCGCAAAAGGTTCCCTCCGTGACAAGCAACAGCCAAACAATTTGGCTGAGTTTGTAGCCGATGGAGTAGTCAATGCAGGACGTACCAACAAATTTTTTGAACAACTTCATTAAGTAAAACTCGCTATAGCCACACTCGTCGGCAAGTTGACTGACAACAAGTTGGTGCTTTTGCGAGTGTACCACGTTAAGCACATTTTTGATGACAAACAGTTGCTTGTCCAATGTGATGTTTTTGGTGGGGGTTTTGTGATGCAACCAATGCAGGATGTTTTGAATGTCGATTAGGCACATGTGTGCAAGGTCCTTGTCCTGATAGATTTGCACAATCGCTTGGCCAATTTGTTGGTATCTTTCGTCCTGTGGTGTTACAACGCAATCCATGTTGGATGCCTGTGGGTAGGTAAGTGTGTTTTTGTTGTTTTGCAATGCGCGCAAGTTTACCAAAAGGCAATCGATAACCACGTCTTGTTGATTTTGCAAAGTGTACAGTGTAAAAGGTGGCAACACAACAATATCACCTTGGGAAATTGACTTTTTTTCGCCATTGACAAACAACGTGCAACTGCCTTCCAACACTTTGGCAACAAAAAGTTCCTCGTGCCACATGGCTGGGCAAAAAGGGATGGCATCCGCTTGGCGATAGACAAAGTTTTCCAGCGGAAGGTTTTCGCTTGTGTGTTTTTTGAGTAGGATGTCGTGTGGATTCATAGTGATAGCAGTATTGTGTTAGTTTTCTACCATTATACGCCAATTAGGGCAAAAAGTAAAACAAATGTGTGGTAAAATTTGTCATCAAAATGCATTTTGTTTTGCGCATAGGTGGATAATATAAATAATTTAATACTATTATATTGCACGCAACGCCTTGAAAAAATTTCCGCGATGTGGTAAGATAGAAAAATGAAGTTGATACACACAGCGGATATCCATTTGGACTCCCCTCTTACACAAGTAAATAACAGGCAAAAGCGTCGTTTGGAGTTGCTTGGAGCACTTTCCAATCTTAGCGAGTATGCAAACAACAACGGAGTTAGTGCAATCATTGTTGCGGGCGACCTTTTTGATGACCAATTTGCCACAAACAACACCATCCAAGGCGTTGCCGACATTGTTGCAAACAGCAATGCTACCTGGTTTGTTTTGCGTGGCAATCACGGCCAAGGCGCAAACGACCCCTACCAAAAGTTGCAACAAGCGTGTCCACAAATCAAGTTTTTTGGCAATAATTGGCAAACCTACACCATGGGGGACGTCAACATTTGCGGACGCGAACTGGGCGCAAACGATGCGGAAATGTGGCAACAACTGCAACTGCCACAAAGTGGTTACAATATTCTTGTTCTTCACGGCGACGTGGATGACGAAAGTTACGGACTAATCGACAAGCGCGCAATTGCAAGTAGCGGAGCGCACTACGTAGCGCTTGGACATCGCCACGCATTTGCCGAACACAAATTTGGCAAGGTTGTTGGGGCATACAGCGGTGTGTTGGAGCCACGTGGCTTTGACGAAAGCGCGCAAACGGGTTTTGTTTTGATAGACACCGACAAAAAATCCCTAAGTTTTGTACCCCAAGCAACACGCTCGGTGCAAACGGTAACGGTGGATGTAAGCAATATCCAAAGCGACATCGCATTGCAAAACACATTGCTTGGCGCAACAAGTCAAGTGATGGCGCACAACTATCTCAACTTGGTTCTTGTGGGAAACATCTCACCGGAACTGAACATACACAACGCAACGAACGCGCTAAAGGGTAGATTTTTTGCCCTGCGCATTGACGACCGCACTCAAACGGCGTACAACCTTGACGAACTTGCCAAGGAAGTTTCTCTCCGCGGAGAATTTGTGCGCAAAGTGCTTGAGTTGCCACAAGAGGAACAGGCGGAAGTGCTGAAACTTGGCCTTGCACTACTTAGCGGAGGTGACTTGCTATGAAGTTAGTTAGCGTTAGCATCACCGCATTTGGAAAACTAAAAAACGTTGCCTTCAATTTTGCCGACGGCGTAAACATCCTACAACAAGCAAACGGCTTTGGCAAAAGCACCTTGTGCGCATTTGTTCGTGCAATGCTGTACGGACTTAACTACGGCTACAAACTTGTGGACGGAAACCGCGCAAACGACGTTACCAAGTACGCGCCTTGGGATGCAACTGGTAAATTTGGCGGAAGTATGGAAATTGCCCACGAAGGCAAAACCTACCGCATCGAAAGATTTTTTGGTGCAACAGCCAAAAGTGAAAGTTGCATTGTAACGGACACATCTACCGGCCGACAACTGAACATCCCAAACCCCGGCGAACAGTTTTTGGGATTGACGGTGGACAGTTTTGATAGATGTACCTACCTACCACAAGAGTACGTTGCAATTGTACCCAACGAAAACTTTGATGCCAAACTTGCCAACCTTGTTGAAGACTCGGCATTGGACTACGACAAACTGCAAGACAAACTGCGCGCCTACAAAAAGACTTTGAGATACGAGCGCGGTATCGGTGGCGAAATCCCCACTTTGGAAAATGAAATATTCCAACTGAAAGGCAAACTTGCATCCGCACAAAACCAAGTTGCCGAGCGCAAGCGCATGGGCGAGCAACTTGCACAAATTGAACAATCGCTTGAACAAATTGCCAAGGAGGAAACTGCCTTGCAAGCCAAGGTAGAACAACTACAACAATCACTTTACCAAGCGCAACCAAGTCCTGCGGACGTGGAACTGGCAAGGAAAATTGACGAAGTGGAACTGAAAATTGCATCGGTGCCACAAAGCATTACCCAAGACTACGCCAAGGTGGAACAGTTGCAAAGTCAACTGAAAGCGCTAGAAAAAAAGCACAACGGGAATAATCAACGCAAAAAATTGTTTACAATTTCCTTTGCCATTGCACTGCTTTTGGCGGTGGTACTTGCTTGTGTAAAGCAGTACGTCCCTGCTGGAATTGTTGGCGCAGTTGCAATTGCGTGTGGCGTGCTTGCCTTTGCAAACAACGGCAAACAGGATGTTGCTCAAATGGATGAAATTTGCGCAACCATCCAACAAATTGTTGCCAAATACCTTAGCCCCAATGGGAAAACGTTGGAGGAGATGTGCAACCAACTTTGGAACTACCACAACGACTACCAAACAAACTTGACAGTACGCAAGGCGCTTGGAAACAGACCTGTGATGCAAACAAATCCAGGGGCAATTTCCGCCGAGCTTAACCAAACAAAAATGCGTTTGCAAGCGCTAGTTGATCGCAAACAAACTCTTACACGAAGCGCAGTTGAATTGCAACTAAGATTGAATCAACCAACAACATCCTTGGTGGACATTGCCGACGAAATTGCCGAAAAAGAGCAACTTTTGGCGGAGGCCAAACGCAAGTACCACGTGGCAACACAAACGTCCGAACTGCTTGCCCAAGCAAAACTGAGTTTGTCCTCGGCGTACATCCCCGAACTGTGCGCAAAAACTCAAAACTTGCTAAATGCCGTAACACAAGGCAACTACAAGGTTGTTACCGACCGCAATTTTGCAATCAGTCTGCAAGAAAACGGCCAAACCAAACCACTTTCCGCATTCTCTCGCGGAATAAAGGAAATAACCTTGTTGTGCTTTAGAGTGGCATTGGCCGAGCTTATCTACGGCAAAGACATCCCACTACTGATTGTGGACGATGCGTTTGTAAACTTTGACGAACAAAACTTTGAAAGAGCAACAACTCTACTGAAACAACTATCAGCAAAAACACAAGTAATCTACTTTACTTGTCACGACCGAACAGGAAATTTGTAGGAGGATTTTTTACCATGACTTACGAAAAATTTGCCACACAAATCAGACGGGAAGCGTTGCGTTGCATGAACTCGCAAGGTAGCGGTCACGTTGGCGGAAGTTTGTCCATTGCCGACGTACTTGCCGTTTTGTACACGTCCCACATGAAGGTGGATCCACAAAATCCCAAGATGCCAGACCGCGATCAACTTGTTTTGAGCAAAGGTCACGCAGGACCAGCGCTGTACGCAACACTTGCTTTGAAGGGATTCTTCCCCATGGATTGGTTGGACACGTTGAACAAACTTGGAACAAAACTGCCCAGCCACGTTAACTTGAATCTTACCCCCGGTGTAGACATGACAGCGGGATCTCTCGGCCAAGGACTTTCCTGTGCGTGCGGTCTTGCACTTGCACAAAAGGCGCAAGGACTAGATAACTACGTGTACGTTATCACAGGCGATGGCGAACTGCAAGAAGGTCAAAATTGGGAAGGCGCAATGTTTGCTGGAGCAAAAAAACTGGACCACGTGATTGTTTTTGTAGATAACAACAAGATGCAAATTGATGGCTACACCAACAACGTTATGCCCGTGGAAAACATCGCAAAGAAGTTTGAGGCGTTTGGTTTTGTTACCACTTGCATCAACGGACACGACCACGAAGCCATCAACAATGCCATCAATTGGGCTAAGCAAGACACAACCGTTGCGCCACATTGCATTGTTTTGGACACAATCAAGGGCAAGGGCGTATCCTTCTACGAACAACTTGGCCCATCCAACCACAGCACAACCGTTACCGACGAGCAACTAGCAAAAGCGCTTGCGGAACTACAATAGGGAGGTAAAACAATGGAACTTCGTAAAATGTACGTTGCGGAACTTTCCCGCTTGATGAAACAAAATGACAAAATCTTTGTGCTTGATGCTGACCTTTCCTCCGCGGGTGGAACAAAGCCATTGTATCAAGAATTCCCCGATCGTTGCGTAGACTGCGGTGTTGCCGAAGCCAACATGACTTGCATTGCGGCAGGACTTTCCGCATCGGGATTTGTACCATTTATCCACAGTTTTGCACCATTCATTTCCCGCAGAGTGTTCGACCAAATTGCCGTTTCCATCAGCTACTCCGAGCAAAACGTAAAAATTGTTGCATTTGACCCAGGTGTTACCACCACCTACAACGGTGGCACTCACATGTGCTTTGAGGATATGGCAATGATGAGAGCTCTTTCCAACATCGCAGTTTTGGATATTGTGGACGGATTCCAACTTGTAAAGGCGTTGCCCTACATCGTGGAACACAAAGGCTCAATGTACATCCGCATTGTTCGCAAGCAAAACGACGCGTTGTTTGACGATAACTACGTCTTCCAATTTGGCAAGGCGGACAAACTTTGTGACGGCAAAGACATCACAATTGTTGCAAGTGGCACAAGTTTGTTTGATGCAAAAAAGGCAACGGATATGCTTGCTGAAAAGGGTATATCGGTAGACCTGCTTGGCATCCACACAGTAAAGCCACTTGACGAAGATGCCATCGTTGCATCGGCAACTAAAACTGGCAAGGTGCTGACGGTGGAAAACCACAGCATCCACGGTGGACTTTACTCCGCGGTGTGCGAAACGCTTTCCCGCAAGCACCCAACACTTTGTGACGGCATTGGTGTGTACGACAAGGTTAGCCAAGTGGGCAATCTTGCCGACCTAAAGGCGGACTACCACATGTCTGCCGAAGATATCGTTGCCAAAGCGCTTGCAATGCTTGGCAAATAACTAATTAACTAAAAAATTTGGACATTGTTGCCCATTTCAAGCAAGTGGGCAATGTGTTTTTTGTGAAAAATCAAAATGAAAAAAATTGGTGTATTTACAGATACGCACGGCAATTTGCCTGCGCTAAAATTGATGTTGGACTACTTTAATAGTGAAGGTTGCGAGGAAATACTTCACCTTGGGGACATTGTGGACATTGGTCCGCGCTCCAAGGAGTGTTTTGACCTGATAACAAGTACGCCCAACCTTACTTGCGTGATGGGAAACCACGATCGCGACTTTGTGCTGAACAATCCATTTGTTCGCCCCTACTCGCACGTGCCAACGGAACACAAAATGCAAGTTTTTGCAACGCTGACGGAACAAGACCGCCAAATTGCAAAAAAGTTCCCCTTGTACGTAACACGCAACATTGGCGGACAACGCATTTTGTTTTGCCACTACCCATTTGAGTGGGACACCATCAACAACTACTTGGAGGCGTTCCCCTTTAAGCTTATCGAAAACGTGCAAACGCCACAAAACTTTGACAAGCTGATGGCTGACTGCACCAATTTTGACGCTATCTTTTTTGGACACAAGCACGAGTATGCCGACGTTGTTGGACGTCGCACCTACGTAAACGTGGGTAGTCTTGGTTGCCACCCCAACCCTTGGGCGCAAGGTGTGGTTATCGAGTACGACGACAACAGTTGGACGTATCGTCGTGTGCGCATACCCTACAATCCAGAGGTTGTTCGCCAAGACATGGTACAAAACGTGCCCTGTGGCGAGCAACTGTACAACTTTTACTTTTTGAGGATAAAGCCATGAGAATAGGATTTGACAACGCCAAATACTTGGAACTTCAACGCGAAAAAATCATGGAACGCGTAAACGAATTTGGCGGAAAACTTTACATAGAGTTTGGTGGAAAACTTTTTGACGACTACCACGCAGCGCGTGTTTTGCCAGGATTTAAGCCGGACGCAAAGGTAAAAATGCTAACCAGCATGAAAGATCAAGTGGAAATTGTAATCGTTATTTCCGCTGTGGACATTGCGCACAACAAACTACGCCAAGACATTGGCATCACCTACGAGCAAGACGTACTTCGTGGCTATGACGAACTAACTCGCATTGGCTTGTACGTTGGTAGCGTTGTATTTTCGCAATTTGACGAATCCAACGTGGCGGCAGTAAACTTCCAACGCAAGCTGGAGGCCAACGGCATCAAGGTTTACCGCACCTACAACATCGAGGGCTACCCTACAAAGGTATCGCACATTGTTTCCCCCGAGGGATTTGGCAAAAACGACTACATCCAAACTTCTCGTAACGTTGTTGTTGTAACGGCGCCCGGCCCCGGTAGCGGAAAGATGGCAACTTGCTTGTCGCAAATCTACCACGATGCGCAACACGGTATCAAGTCCGGCTACGCCAAGTACGAAACCTTCCCCGTGTGGAACTTGCCTTTGACTCACCCCGTCAACATTGCGTACGAATCGGCAACGGCTGACCTTGACGACATCAACATGATTGACCCATGGCACTTGAACGCCTACGGCGAATATGCTGTCAACTACAACCGCGACGTGGACGTGTTCCCCGTTTTGAACGCCATATTCACTCGCGTTTTGGGCACAAGCCCCTACAAATCCCCAACGGACATGGGCGTGAACATGGTTGGTTACTGCATCAGCGACGACCAAGTTTGCCAAGATGCTGCCAAGCAAGAGGTTATCCGCCGTTACATGAACGCGCGTGTTGAGTGCCGAAAGGGCAACTGCTCCGAGCAACTTGTAGAAAAACTCAAGCTGATGATGACTAAACTGGACTTGAAAGCAAAAAACAGACCAGTTATCGAAAGAGCGCGTGCTCACGGCGAAGGCAAAGACGGCCCTGTTGCCTGCTTGGAACTACCCGACGGCACCTACATTTTTGGCAAGACGTCGCCACTGATGAGTTGTGGCTCGGCAGTAATTTTGAACGCTTTGAAGCACCTTGCAAATCTGCCTGACGTGCCACTTATTGCCGGAAGCGCACTTGCACCCATCCAAAAACTAAAGTGCGACAGCTTTGGCGAAAGATCTGCCGAACTGCACATCGAAGAGGCATTGATTGCACTTTCGTCATCCACGTTCATCAACCCAATGGCAAGTTTGGCGCTTGAACAAATTGGCAAACTGCGCGGTTGTCAACTGCACACCACCGCTATCCCACCACAAGCGGACACCAAAATTTACCGCAAGTTGGGCATCAACGCAACCAGCGACCCAATTTACGCTACCAACCAAGTTTATTTTGACTAGCAACATACTTAAACTCCAAGCCGTCCGTAGTTTTCTGCGGACGACTTGAACTATACAAAGGAATAAATATGGCAAAACAAAAAGGACACTCTTTATGCTGGTTCTCATAAGGACGTTTACAAATTTCGGCAGAGGAATTGTTTTCTCTGCCGATGTGTGTTATAATGGGAGAAAGCAAAAAGCCTTCCTCCGGGAGGAAGGTGGCACGCGGAGCGTGACGGAAGGAGCCCGCGTGACTTTAGGTTTGTACTAATTTCATTGTTACGCGCTCTCCCTCACCCGACTTCGTCGGGAGCTCCCTCCCGGAGGGAGCCCCAAGACGCGGGGTCATAGAGGTATGGGCTTTGCCCTAAGCCCGCCTTGCTTGCAACGCTGTAATACAAAGGCGAAACTGGCGATAAAATGGAAGGATAAATAAGAATTTGACAAAGAAATCTGTATTAGGTATATAATAGTTGAAATAAGGGGCAAGGAGGATAAAATGGAACTTGAAAGATTATTTGACAAGTGGTGCAAAAAACTAAGACTTACACCACAATGGGATGTAAAACTGGAACTTGTTCAAGACCCTAAGTGGAAGAAAACAGGAGATTTTAAGATCGACCCAACGGATAGAAAAGCGATTTTAATGCTTAATGTGGCAAATCCAAAGCAAGAAAATATGGAAGAAGTAATTGTGCATGAATTGATGCATATTAAAATGTATCCGTTAGACCAAGTATGTGAATCTTTGATTGTAAATAATTTTGAGGAAGGGACAAACGGATACAATTTTGCCTACCAGCAGTTTTTTGAAAATTTGGAAGTAACAGTTGAGGAACTCACAAAATGCTTTTTATTGGAATTTGGTGAGAATAGAAGCTTATCCTATGGTAGATGTGCTAAAGGAAAAAGTTTTAATGAACTGTATGACGGCTTAAAGTCGATTGGCTAAAAAGGATAGACAAATTACAATTTATCGAACAGAATAAAACAAACGCCGACAGATATCCTGTCGGCGTTATTTATTTGTTTTCTGAGAAGCAAATTTAATTAAACTTCCTTATGAGAAGTCCGCTTTTGAGTGTCCTTTTTTATGTACATTTATATGTTTGTTAACTTGTGTTGTAAAAAAGCAAAAAAAAATAACACCACTTGTTAGTGATGCTTCCGTGTATGTAAACAACCTGTTGGTTGGGATTGTAATATGTTAACAATCAACGGTGTCGTCCAACTGTGCAAAAGAGTTTTTTAAGATGAAATCAGAGGTATTTGCTTGGCTTATTTCGTTGATTGGGTTTGTTGCATTTGCCTTTTGGCAAAAAAAGAACACCCACGGGGTGTTACTATGATGCTTTTAACAGAACAGAAGAAGAAATGCACAGTTTCGGGTTTGTTACTGTTTTGAGTGGGTAACTCCACTTTCGTAATTCCGTGAGTACTTAGTGCTCACTCGACTTGGATGGTAGACATCTCTGTCTACTCCCTTAAAGGAGGTGATCCAGCCGCACCTTCCGATACGGCT
>JAFQSA010000014.1 GCA_017409765.1 Clostridia bacterium
ATCGCGTTCGGCAACAATTGCGCCCAAAAATGCGTGGATGATGGGCCTTGGCATATCATCTGGCTCAAAACCGTAGTCCGCGTATCTTTCCGCTGGCAAATTTTTTGCGCAATCGTGGAGTAAGCACGCCCAAAATGCCTTTTCCTTGAGGTGGCTTGGGGCAAGTTCCAGTCCGCGTTTTACCACGTAGTAGGTGTGGTTGAAGCGCTTTTTGTCGGTAACGTAGGTGCGGAGTTTGTCCACCACGTCCGTTTTGGCGGAGTAGATGTTGTTTTGCGTGATAAACTCGTCCACTTTGCCATCCACAAATTGGTTGTTGGGCAGGCGGAAGTTGTAGCGGAGTCGAATTTCCGTAGAACTTACGTCGTTTGGCTGGAAAACTACCTTGCGGATTTTGCCAAGGTACTTTTGCTCCATTTGGGAGGCGTCCACACCACCGCGCTCGCATACGGCAAGGGTTGCTAGCGCCAAAATTCGCTCTGGCATGTACCACTTGTCGAAATCGCGGAAACTATCCTCGCCAATGATAAGGAAAAACTCGTCGTTGGGGTAGTTTTGGTGCAAATGCTCCAATGTGTCCACCGTGTAGCTTTTGCCAGACTTGGTAATTTCGTAGTCGCTAACCTCGCCAATGCCGTCGAAGGCAATTTGGCACATAGCAAGGCGATGGAGTTTGTCCACGTCGGTTTTTTTGTGGGGTGGATCGCCACAGGGCATCACAATTAGTTTGTCCAAACCCAGTTGCACAACCGCTTGACGCGCCATATTTACATGTGTTTTGTGGGGCGGATTGAAGGTTCCGCCAAAAATGCCAATTTTCATAGCATCATTATACAGTATTTTGCGCAAATTTACAATAAAAATTTTGAAATTGGCAACAATTGTTGTATGGCAAAATTTTTAGACGTGTTTTTGAGCAGTATTGGAATATTTTTTGTTACATTTTGTTGGAGTTACTACGTCCTGCGCGACGTGAAATGCGCCCTTTGGTGCGCGTTTGTCGTGGGGGTGTGCGCAAGTTACATAGTGTACAAGATTGTTTGCAAAAGTTCACAAAGTGCATCCACAACAAAAAACAACAAGAAAAAGATTGCAAGTTTTACAAATTACCTTTGCTTTTGTGAAAATGTGGCAAATGTGTGCGCGGAGTTACTGAAATACTACACTTTTGACGTCAAAAAGGTGCAAAATGACGGCATTGTTGCCACCAAGTCGGGCGTTAGTTACTACGTTGCACTTTTGTTCGACAATGATTTTGTGTCTATCGCGGACGTAAGGCGGTGTGTACGCAGGGCAAAAAACACCAAAGCGGACAAATTGATGGTGTTTTGCATTGGGGTAAAGCCCACGGAAAGTCAGTTGGCAAATGGCGAGTTGCCCACAAAGTTTGTAGACGTTGCTACCTTGTACAAATTGTTTGAGCAAGCGGACAAATTGCCAATACTCGACAAGCCCGTTGTAAAAAAATCCGCCTACTTTGCGCAGTTTGCATTTAGCAAAAGGCGGTTTGGAGGATATTTTGCAAGTGGGATGTTTTTGCTTGTGACAAGCGCAATGACCTTTTTTCCCCTTTACTCCATTGTGTGGGGGACGGCATTACTGGGGTTGGCATTGTACTGCTTGCTAAATAAAAAGTACAACGTGGTTGAGAGTGTTGTATCGTTGGAGTAGATGCGATGGGGTACAATCCCTCCGTCTTGCTACGCAATCCACCTCCCTTTACACAAGGGAGGCATTGTATATGAGTCACAATAGGCTTGTTGATTTATTGGTTGTAGCCGAAGTAAAAGCCTTTGATAAGGTTGTTAATTGAAAATTTTGCGGGAGGGGCAACCCCTCCCCTACGATGTAGCGAGTATTTTGTTGAAGGCGGTTTGATTGGGTTAGTGGCAGTTTGTAGATAGGCAGGGACTCCGCACTACGACGAAATCGGCAGGAGCAAGCCCCGCCCTACGATGTAGCGAGTATTTTGTTGAAGGCGGTTTGATTGAGTTTGTGGTGGTTTGTAGATAGGCAGGGACTCCGCACTACGACGAAATCGGCAGGAGCAAGTCCCGCCCTATGGACTATAAAAGCAGTTTCGAAATTAAAAAAGAGCAGTCGAAATGATTGCTCTTTTTGTTTTGGTAAAATGTGTATTTTTTAGTTAAAACGTTGTTTTTTT
The DNA here is from genome assembly GCA_017409765.1 of Clostridia bacterium. GTDB lineage: Bacteria > Bacillota > Clostridia > Christensenellales > CAG-314 > Fimimonas. Next base: position 2,165 of record JAFQSA010000014.1, read on the forward strand.
CTAATTGAAATATTGATATTTTTCTAATTGAAATATTGATATTTTCTGTTTGAAATATTGATTTTTTGGGGATACGTGGTGTGTTTTTGCATACAGACAGACTAGACTTGTGTGTAGCAACGATTTGCGCTTAGGCAACTATCTTTGTCTAGTGCGACCAGAAATATCCTTAAGTTTTAGGAGCAATGCGCCAATGCCAAGGACGATACCCAAGACAATGAGTATCCACCAAAATACGCCCATTGGGAAACTGCCAAGGTTAAACCATCCGTATTGGTAGAAATCCAAAAAGAAGTAGGGAACTTTTGCGCCGTAGCCAAACTCCACTCCGGAAAGGGAGGCAATCATCACAAACACAAAGTAGGCCAAAGGTGTGGAAATGGACCAAAACAGGTCGCTCTTTTTGTGGCGGTAGCATTGCACGTTTACTAGCCAATCGCAAACTGCCAAAATTGGCACTACTCCGTGGCAAAGGATGCTATCTAAATCGGTGATAAGTTCGGGGTACTCCTTCAGTTGGATGGGAGCAAGCATAAACCAAAACACGATGAAGGTCAACGTGATTGCAACGGTCACGGCGTACTTGACGATGTTTAGCCAACGTGGGATGCGGATTTGATTGCCGAAGTGGGAAACTACGTCCAACACGCCAAAGGCAAGACAAACAAGTCCAACGGCAATGTTGCTTTGGGTTGTGTAGTACAAAAAGGTGTTGCGCGCCATAAATTCGCCACGGGCGGCCTCCAAAACGCCCCAAAGAGCGAAAATAAAGGTGGCAAATCGCAAAATTGTTGAGATAGTTTGTTTAGAAAGTTTCAATTTGTTTACCCCAGAAATATTGATATTTCTTTGATATTGCTTTGGGTGTAGACGTTACAAATCGATTGCACAATAGCAGTAGATTCCAGTATATTACTACGCCCTCTCAGGCACTCCGTGCCAGCATTTCGCCCCGGTCGCAAGCATAGCATTGCTCCCCGCTTTGGCTACAAACAGTTCACCGAACTGTTTGCTTAACGCGTAGCGCCCAAAGTGAGAGCCTTTTTTGCGGTTGTTCCGTCAAAAAGTACAGAACTTGCGAGAAAGGGGGCTTGCGAGTAAGGAATGTGTGATTAGCGGCCCTCTCCGTCAGTCTTACGACTGCCACCTCTCCCAGAGTGAGAGGCAGGTTTGACGAGAAGAATGCGAGCAAGGGACGGGTTATTGCGAATGAGCATACCTGGAGGGTCTGTGATTGAGCAAAACACGGATGATTGCGAAGCATTGTTCCGTCAAAAAACACACAGGACTTGCGAGAAAGCCCTATTTGAACATCTTGTCAATTTCTTCTTGGCCGTAGGTGTACTTTTTGCCACAGAAGTGACAGCAAATTTCAATTTGGCCAAGTTCGTCGATGATGGATTGCGCTTCTTGTTTGCCAAGGCCCTTTACGACGTTGTTGATCTTGCGCTTACCGCAGTTGCACTTGTACTTGACAACTTGCGTTTCGGTAAACACAGGGTTGAACTCGCCAAAGAAACGCTTGATAACTTGTTCCGCTGTGGAGCCATCAAATTGGTAACTCATTTCATCCATGGCGTACATAACTGTTTCCAAACGGTACAATAGGTCCTCCGGACAGTTGGGCATTACTTGTACAAAAACGCCACCGGCCGACTTGCATCTGCCCTTTTGTAGGCCAACGCCAAGCGTTACACCACAGGGTTGTTGCTCGCTTGTTGCGTAGTAGTAGGCAAAGTCGGAGGCAATTTCGCCACTGATGATTTTGGATGTGCCAACGTAGGGTTGCTTGAGCCCCAAATCTTTGATAACGGTGATTGCACCATCGCGACCGACTGCTGAACCAACGTCCAAGTGACCGTCTGGGCGCAGGGTTGTTTCCACAACGGGATTGGACACGGTGCCCTTTACACGGCCTTTGCCATCGGCGCAAACTGTGATTGTGCCAAGTGGGCCACCACCATTGATGGTTGCTGTTAGGTAGTCATCCTCGTTTTTGAGTTCCTTGCCCATTAGTGCCGCCATTGTGAGCGCACGACCAAGTGCTGCGGCTGCCACAGGGGAAAGGTTGTGGATTTTGATTGCTCTGTTAACAAGCGCTTTGCTTTCTACTGCCGAGATGATAACGGCGTTTTCGATGATTGCTTTTGTGAGAATTGATGGCATAGTTGTAAATTCCCTTTTTGTATTTTGTGATGTGATTGAGGCGGGAGGATGGTATCCTCCCCTACATTGTTTTTGCCCTAGCAAGATTTGGTTTGTGGCAAAAAGTTGCCCTCTCCGTCATGCTAGCGCATGCCACCTCTCCCAGAGTGAGAGGCTTTAGTAGTATTGCTATCAAATCAGTAACTACACGACAATCGCAAAAAACTGATTGATATTGAAGTGAGTTTAGTTTTTTGTTGCGTAAAAGGTGATGCGGAGGGCATCGGCGGTGAGAGTTTTGCCGTAGTCGGCGGTAACTTCCACAAGAGTGAATCCCGCTTTACTCAAACAATCTTCCACAAACTGTTGGGTGTGGATGTGTTGGGTGTGGCTTTCGTCACTGCGGGTGTAGGTAGTTCCGCATCTAGTGAACATGGTCAAGTTCATTGTGACGGTATGCTCCCCAAGAGAGTTTGTCCAAAGCAAGGTTTTTTGCTCGTCATCCACAAAAAAGACGTTGTTGCCCACGACATTTTGCAATTTGTGTGCCGAGGACACGTCAAAGACGAAGGGCGCGCCACTTTTCAAATTGGCGTGAACCGCTTGGAAAAAGGCAACCAAATCGTGTGGAGCAACATAGTTTGTGCCGTCGTTGACGCAAACGGCCATGTCCACAGGACGGGGGAGTTTTAGTTTTTGCATGTCTTGCTTGACAAACACGGCACGGCACTTTTGTGTGGCAACGTCCAGCATTTCCGCAGAACTATCCACACCCACAACTTGCAAACCGCGCTTAGCAAGCAGTTGCGTCATTTTGCCTGTGCCACAAGCAAGGTCCACAACACTTTTGGCATTGTGGCGCTTGGCAACCGTAAACAAATATTGCGACCAGCTATTGTAGTCGCAATCGTTGTGTGTGAGGTTATCGTAACTATTGGCAATTACCGAGTAACTTTTGTTCATTTGTTATGCACCTTGAGGCTCTGTTGTTACTTGTTTGTTACCGCCCTTTTTGCCCTTTTTCTTGGTTTCAACTGGGTGGAACAATGCAAACGTGCGCATCATGTGGCTTTGCCATACAAGTGGAACGTACATTCCACCAAACATCAAGATGAATACCATCACCATGCCTTGGAGCATTCCGCCGGCGGTGATAAGGTACAATACAACAGGAAGAATTGTAAACAAAACATGGATGAGGTTTGGAAGGATGTTGAGCCACAAAAGTAGCCAAGCATCACGCAAGTTTGTGCCAAGACTTTGCTTGTAGGTTACGGCAACACTACACAAGATCAAAAGGTAAGCCGCAACAAACAGCAATGCAATGCACATCAAAACAACAAGCACTACTGTGAGCCATGGGGCAACAATTTGCGCGTTGGCAAAGGTCAAAATGCCAAAAACAGCAAGAGAAATGATGCCTGTGCTAACAAATGCGTACAAAAAGCTTGATTTGATACCCATAACAAAACTACGAAGTACGCCAACTGTTGCAAGTTTGCCTGTCCAAAAACCATCGCGAATTACAGCAAAACCACCGCAAAGGATGAGGGATGCTACAAGTGACACAGCTACTGTAAGCCAGCCATATTGAACTTCCAACTGGAACTTTTGGTTTTGGAATACAGAGTCAACGCCTACCCAAGCACCTGTGGAAAATTGATCGCCAAAGGTTGGAAGTGTTTGTTGAAGTTCCACAACCTTTTGACTAGAAATGATCATCATCACAATGATTGGTGCAATCAACAAGATCACAAGAAGGTTAAGGCCAAACACGCGCCACATGTTTTCGCGGTAGAGAACTTGGAAAAACTTCCATGTGTTAAGACGGTTGAGGCGCTTTGTAACGTGTCCACAACGTTCGTTTTCTAGCGCGATTTTTCTAAAATTCATACTAAAATGCTCCTTTAGGTAGGCAAAACGCCATACCTTTGCAGTATATCTTTGGTATTATACCAAATTTGCAAATATTTTTCAACCCATTTGACGGTTTTTTGTAAATTATTTATATATTAGTGGGGTTTGCTGAAAGGAAGTTGGAAACGTTGGCAAAATTTTGTCGGAGCTGGGGGTATTTTGTTGGAAGTTGGCAAATAAACTACTGCAAAGGGGAAAGTATGAAAATTGCCGTTGTGGGAGCAACCGGGCTTGTGGGGGAAAGTTTGTGCGACATCCTTGCAAGAAACATGCCAAGTGCCACTTTGCAACTTTACGGAAACAAGTCGGTGGGCAAGCGTGTGTGTTACGGCGCAAAGTGGTACACAGTTTTGCCTACGGAAAACATCCTAGATAGTTTGCCGGACGTTGCCATGTTTATGGCTAACGAATATGTTGCCAAGCAGTACATTGCTCAGTTGGCAAAAAAGGGCGTTACCTGCATAGACAACAGCAGTTACTTTAGGTTGCAGGAGAGTGTGCCGTTGGTTGTGCCAAGTATCAATGGGCATACCATCGGCAAGAGCAAGGTTATTGCCAATCCCAATTGCACCACCATACAGGTGGCAATGGCGTTGAATTGCTTGAAAAGTCTTGCGCCCTGCAAGGCAACTGTTGCAACCTATCAGGCGGTGAGCGGAGCCGGTCGAGAGGGGCTTGCCGACTTGAACGAAAATCGCAGTTACGGAAAACTGAAAGCGTTTCCCCATCCCATTGTCAACAACGTGTTGCCCCTTGTGGGAAGTTTGACGGAAAGTGGCTACACCACCGAGGAAATCAAAATGCACAACGAGTGCGCCAAAATTTTGGACATGGACATTGACATCAACTGCTTTTGCGCAAGGGTGCCTGTGACGGTGGGACACTCGGCATTTGTAAACGTGCAGTTTGAAAAACCTTTCACAATGGAGCAGGTGGCGCGTTTGCTACAAAGGGGTTGCGACATTTTGACATTTGACCAAAAGGACGGAAGTTTGTTACCCATGCCTATGGGTGTGCGCGGTAGCAAGTACGTGGGAGTGGGCAGGCTTGTGCGCGACCAAACAAGCAACGGCATCAACATGTTTGTGGTGGCGGACAACGTTTTGCGTGGGGCAAGCTACAATGCCTACGAAATTTTGCAATGTGTTTTGGAGGGAAGATATGAGTGAAGTTATCACAGCCGTTGCAACACCATTTGTAGATGGCAAAATTGACGTGGAAAGTTTTGGCAGACTTGTGCAAAGTCAAGCGCAAGGTGGAGTGGACGCATTGCTTGTGGCGGGCGCTACTGGCGAAGGGATGCTACTTTCCCCCTGCGAAAAAAAATTGCTTGTGACAGTTGCCAAACAACTGTGCGATTTGCCCATTTGGCTAAACGTTGATGGCGTGGGCACGCGAGAAGCGGTCAGTCAAGTGGCGTGGGCAAACAAACTTGGGGTGGATGGATTGCTGATTAGTCCGCCTGCCTTTTGCAAGTGCACGTCCTTGGGGCTACTTGAACACGTCAAAAAGTTGGTGCACGAAACGACGTTGCCCATCATGTTGTACAATGCGCCTAGTCGCGTGGGGTACAGTTTGCCGTTGGACGTGGTTCAGATGCTATCCCACCTGGGTGTGACGGTAAAAGATGCCGGCAAGGACTTGGACTACACCAAAAGTTTGCAACGGTTCACCACCGTGTACTGCGGAAATGAACTTTTGGCAAGCGGTTTTGCCGAGCTTGGCGTGGACAAAGTTGTGTCCGTGGTGGCAAATGGCTATCCGCAGTTGACAAAGGACATGTTTGAAGGGAAACTCACCAAAAAGCAGGTGGCGTTGTTCAAGCGGTTGGCGCGACTAACGATGACGGAAGTAAACCCCATTGCCATCAAGTACATGCTTTGCAAATTGGGAGTGTTTCGATCCGCCCAAATGCGCCTGCCTTTGACGGAGGCAAGCACACGAACAAGAAATCTTGTTGACGAGGTGATTGGATGAACATTGCCCTGTTTGGCGCAAAAGGTCGTGTGGGTGGCGCTGTCGTTAGGTTGGCAAAGGGGCACAACCTTTGGCAAATTGACAAGGATTGGCAACACAATCCGCTAGAAAAAGTGGACGTTGCAATAGACTTTGCTTTGCCATGTGCAACACAACAAGTTGTGGATTTTTGCAAGGCGCACCATTGCCCGCTTGTGACGGGTGTGACGGGACGAAATAGCAGTCAGTTGCAACTGATTGAAGAACTTTCCCAAATGGTGACAGTTGTTTCAAAGGACAATTTTAGCCAAGGGGTGGCGTTGCTAAATGACATTTGCAAGTACCTTTGTAGTAGTTACAACTGGGACACGGAAATTGTGGAAATACACCACAAAAACAAGATTGACACACCAAGTGGAACGGCAAAAATGTTGGCATCAACCATTGCGCAAAGCAAAGGGGAATTTGGCAAAGTTACCGTGCATAGTTTGCGTGTTGGAAGCAATTTTGGGGGACACGTGGTTGTTTTTGGCACGTCTGGCGAAAGTTTGACGATAGCACATCAAGCGGAGAGCGTGGACATTTTTGCCAAGGGTGCGTTGGAGTGTGCAGTTCAAATTGGAAAAAATTGAAAGCAAAAGGTTGGTATTTTTCAAGAGCTGAACGGCAGGAAAATTCTCAGCGAGTGACAAATTTTACATCAAAGTATTGACAAGGGAAATCAAAGTGGTATAATGTGAGTAACATCTAAATGTTGGAGGTTACAAATGAAATACTGTAAAAACTGCGGTAACCCAGTTGCCGATGACGAAAACTTCTGCAGAAAATGCGGAACAAAACAAGAGGATTCCTTTGGCGGTCCCTTTGATACAAACACCGTTGCTAGTCCCTACTACGACAACGTACAACCCATCCAAATTTCCAAGACTTTGCAAATCATCATCAAAATTTTGTTGATTGTTGCAATTGCAACCGTACTGATTGATGCGGGCAAATTTTTGATTGAAGGTTTGCAAATTTCACAAAATGGCGGTTTGCAAGCATACATCGACCAAATGATTTTGGAAGACCCTAGTCTGGCAGAAGTGTTTGCACAAATTGACATTGCTCAATTTGAACAAGTGATGGAAACAATTGTTATTGTTGGTGCAATCTTTTGTTTGATTCCACTACTTTGGGTTTTGCCAATGAGCAAAAAGATTTTGAAAGCAATGAAGGAAGGCACAACTCTTACTACTGGATTTAAGGTTTGTACGTTGATTTTTGTAAACATTATTTTGGGTGTTGTTTTGCTTTGCCAAAAGGATATTTAGTAACACAAACCTGCCCTTTGCCGATGCAAGGGGCAATTTTTTTACAAAAATTTGAAGAAATTGCAACGTTTGAACAAAAAATGGCTTGCAGTTTACCCAAAGCGTGGCCGTATGTTTGATGTTGTTGTACATTTCAAGGCTAAGTGAAAATTCCTTTTTGCAATTATTTGCGGAAAATTTTGTTAAAAATGTTGACACCCATAGGCGCGTGATATAATATATTTGTAATACAACTTGTTAAAAAAATAACATTTTACGGAGAAAACTATGAAATACTGTCATAGATGTGGAACGGAATTGACGGACGAAAGCGCATACTGCAACAAATGTGGCGCGTGGCAATACGTGGAAACACAACAAGACACATCTTACCAACAAGCAAATTCCAACCAACCACAGCAAAAAGAATACAAGCATCAAAAAGTCTTTGAAGTGATCAACAAAGTGCTGATGATTTACCATTGTTCACAATTTGCAATAGTTGCGTTGTTGGCACTTTTCTTTACGGTTATGGCTCTTGTACTGCCCGATCCTACGGCATGGCCAGCAACAATAATGCTTTGGTTTTTAACGATACCGCTTGCTTGGATGGTTCCAATGATTGTGCACTACTTCAAAAAGACAAATGCTGGCGAGCCAACAACGTTGACGTTCAAAATTTGCACTCTGCTTTTTGTCAACCTTTTGGCGGGCATATTTATGCTTTGCTTTGAGCCAAGCGCAGATAATACCATCAAAGATAATGGAGGTCAAATATGAAATACTGTCCTAAATGTGGAACGGAATTGACGGACGAAAGCGCATACTGTCCAAAGTGTGGCGCATGGCAACATACCGAACAACAAAGTTATCAAAACCCATACGATCAAACAAGCACATTGCAAAATCAACTGTATAGCAAGGGCCCTACCACAGTTTGCAAAGTGTTTCTTGTGCTGAGTTGCGTGTCCGTTGCACTACTGATTTTGATGGCAATTTTGTTTACTTCGTTGGCATCCAACTGGACGGAAGAAATGTACCACTCGATGGTGGAGGCTGGTTTTACCTTTTCGCCGGACGAGCCACAAACTGGATACATGGTGTTTAGCGTTTTTTCCGTGTTCTTTTGGATAATGTCGCTAAGCGCGGCGTGGGTTGTGCCAATGACGATAAACTACTTCAAAAAGAGCAAGGCGAACAAATCAACCACTTTGGCGTACAAAATTTGCACATTGTTGTTTGTTAACTTTATTGCAGGCATCATCATGCTGTGCTGTGAGAAAAATGGCGACAATAACAATGCAAGCCACGACCAATATAGAGAAAGAATTTAGCAAATTGATATTTAGTCAAAATACAAAACACCCCAAGAGTAAAGTCTTTTGGGGTGTTTTTTTTGATGTTGGATATGCGGGACGCCAAGGATGTCGTCCCCTACGGTGTGGCAATACAAAATTGATTGATGTGTTATGATGTTGTTGTTTAGTCAAATTGCACCAAATTGGCGGGCGGATATGGAATCCGCCCCTACGGTGTGAAAGCATTTTGTTGGTGGCGGGTGGATTTAGTTGTTGGTTGTTTGTGGACAGTCGAGGACGCAGGACCTACAATTGTCACATATCGGCTATGTAGGGGAGGATATTATCCTCCCGTTAGAATTAGTCGATATTGATATGTTGGCGGATGTTTTGTTGGTGGTGGTTTAGGTTCCGGCGGGAACGGGCCCCGCCCTACGATTTTGCCGATATTTTGCATGTTGCGGTTGGATTGGGTTGGTGGTTGGCGGGGTGGGATATTGAGTCCGTTGCCCATATTGAGATTTCGTTTGTGCGCTTTTTCACCATGTCATCCTGAGCGTAGCCCACCGAGATTCCACTCGGCTATGCCTCGTGCTTTTGGGTGCCCCAAAAGTTCGACAAGCTCAGAATGACACCTTGCGGTGTCGGTGGGCGTAGTCGAAATCCGAGTGCAACGAGGATCAAATGGCACAAATGGCATTTGGGATCTATGGTGGAAATGTGCGACTTCGCTTTGGCTATGCCCTCTCCGTCATGCTAACGCATGCCACCTCTCCCAAAGTGAGAGGCTTTTTTGATATGCAATGATGGTTAGTTTTGCTTGCGAGGGATATTTCACAAGGGTGTTGAAAAATATTGCAAATCCATGCAAATATAATAGTTGTTAATTCTTTTTGCGGAGGATGTCGCCAACGGCAAGGTGGAAGGGGCAGTTGATTTTTAGCAGTTGTTGCACCTTGTTGCAAACTTCCACTTGGTTGCCCTTTTCGTCAAGGGCGTAGTCCACAGTAAATTGCTTGTTGGTGTCGCTTGTTACGGAAAGTGTTTCCAATGTTTCGCCAACGACAAACTTGTTGCGTTGCTCCACAACAACGTAGCCATCGCCAACTTCCTTTACTACGGCAATGAACTTGTACTCCTCAACAGCTCGGCTAGATGGGTAGTATTGGCGAGTTTCTTGCTCGTCAAAGTAGAATCCGGTTGTGTAGGCGCGGTGGGATGCTTTGTCCAATTCCAAATTGAGTTGGAAAATCAATTCTTCGGTAAACTCGTCCTTTGCAATGGCATCAAGTGCTCTGCGGTAGGCATTGACAACCGTTGCCACGTAGAAGGGGGATTTCATTCGGCCTTCGATTTTGAGGCTTACAACGCCTGCGTTGATGATTTGTGGCAGGTGAGCAAGCATGTTCATATCCTTGGAGTTGAAAATGTAGGTACCGCGTTCGTCTTCCATGACGGGCATGTAGTCGTCACGGCCCACTTCGCGCACTTCCCATGCCCAACGGCAGGCTTGAACACACGCACCACCGTTGCTATCGCGGTTGGTTAGGTAGTTGCTCATTAGGCATCTGCCGGAGTAGCTGATGCACATTGCGCCGTGGACAAAGATTTCCAGTTCCGTTTGGGGGCAAAAATCGTGGATGTTGGCAACTTCCTTCAAGTTGACTTCGCGTGCCAAAACAACGCGCTCGGCACCTTGCTCCGTCCAAAACTTGACAGCATGTTTGTTGGTTGTGTTGGCTTGGGTAGAGATGTGAATTGGCACGTTGCAATTTTGTTTGACAAAAGAAAACATTCCCACGTCGGATACAAGCACGGCATCCACTTTGGCATTTTCCAGCACCTTCAAGTAGTCCTTGAGGTCGTCGAAATCGGGGTTGTGGGCAAAGATGTTAAGTGTTACGTACACCTTTTTGCCAAGGCTGTGGGCATAGTCTACCGCTTCGGCAATTTGCTCGTCGGTGAAGTTATCGGCAAAGGCACGAAGTCCGTAGCGCTTGCCGGCAAGGTACACCGCATCCGCGCCAAAGTGAAAGGCGGTTTTTAGTTTTTCCATGTTGCCCGCAGGGGCAAGAAGTTCGATGTGATTGATGTTCATAGGTTTAGCTCAATTTTTTGGATATTGTTACGCCATCGCCAATGCGGAAAAGTTCCGTTTGGTAGCGTGGATTTGTTGTGATGTCGTGCAAAAATGCGTTCATGTTGCGAGCAACTGTGATGTGCTTGTGGCGTTTGTTTTCGGGGACGTGCTCCACCAAGCCTTTGTACAAAACGTTGTCGCAAACAAGTGTGCCACCAACTTCCAAAAGATCCGTTAGGTATGGCAAAAACACTTCGTACTGACCTTTGGGACCATCCATAAAGATGAAGTCGTAGGTGCCTGTTAGTTGCATTACAATTTCTCGCGCGTCGCCAAGAAAGATGGTAACGCGGTCAATTACACCTGCCTCGCGGAAGTTTTCGCGCGCCATTTGTGCGGACGTTTCCAGCAGTTCGATGGTGTTCAAAGTTGCAGTTTCGCATGCGGAAAGCATCACGATACCAGAGTAGCCAATGGCTGTGCCAATTTCCAAAATGCGCTTGGGTTGGCACTTGGCAACGGTGTCGAAAAGCAATTCCTTGGTGTCGTCCAACATCACGGGTATGTAGTTTTTGCGAGCAAATTGCTCGATAAGCTTTAGTGATGGCATGGTTTTTGAATGAAATCCGTCGTTGACGGACTAAATCCACCGTTGGTGGATGTCTTTTCAAGATGACCTGCATTGCAGGGATATAGATAAACTACACTTCCAAAATTACAGGCAAGATCATTGGGTTGCGTTTGAGTTGTTGACGGAAGTACTTTTTGCAGGTGCGTTGGATAACAGTTTTGATGGATGCAATACTTGTGGCATTTTGCGCGGAAATTTCCGCAAGGACAATCTTTTTGATTTCGTCGATACGGCTGGTGCCTTCCTCGTCGAAGAAACATCCGCGAGAGGTTACTTCCACACTACCGACAACCTTGCCGGAGTACTTGTCCATACCAACAACGCACACCAAGATGCCCTCTTCCGCCAAGGAAAGACGGTCTTTGAGCACGATGTTGCCAACGTCGCCCACACCAAAGCCATCCACCATCACGTTACCGCCCTCCACTTTGCCTACAATCTTGAAGGTGTTTTTGTCCACTTCGATGCAGTCGCAAATGTCGGGGATGATGATGTTTGCAAGCTTGTGTTTGAGTTTGGCTACCAAGTCGGCGTGTTGCTTGAGATGGCGGTACTCGCCGTGCACAGGAATGAAGTACTTGGGTTTTACGAGCGTGTACACAAGTTTGAGTTCCTCTTGGCAGGCGTGTCCCGATACGTGAACAGCGCCCAAAGCGGAGTACACTACTTGCGCGCCAAGTCGGTACAAATTGTTGATAACGTTGCTGATTGCGCGCTCGTTGCCGGGGATGGGGTTTGCGGAAATGATGATTGTATCATTTGCGCCCACTTGCACCTTGTTGAACTCGCCACTTGCCATACGCGTCAAAGCGGACATTGGCTCGCCTTGGCTACCGGTGGACAAAATTACCAATTTGCCATCGTCGATGTTGCCAATTTTGTCGATATCCACAAAAATGTCGTTGTCCACACTGAGATGTCCCACACGAATGGAAGTTTCGATGTACTTGACCATGCTTTTGCCAGATACGGCAATCTTGCGCTTGAAGGTTTTGGCAAGTTCGATAATCATGGCAAGACGGTCGACGTTGGATGCAAAAGTTGCAACGATAATACGGCGTCCCTTTGCCTCCTGGAAGATTTGGAAAAATTTGTCGGAAACAACCGATTCGCTCATGGTGTAGCCGGGTTTTTCCACGTTGGTGGACTCGGACAACATCAAAAGTACGCCTTGTTTGCCGATTTCCGCAATGCGGTTGATGTTCATGATTTCGTTGCCAAGTGGGGTGTAGTCGATTTTGAAGTCGCCTGTATGAAGAACTGCACCCACGGGTGTGCGCAAACAAATGGCGCAACTACCTGCAATGGAGTGGGACACGTGGATGAACTCGGCTGTGAAATCGCCAACGGCAACAACAGATTTGTCCGCAACGGGAACAAAGTTGACCTTGTCCAAAACGTTGTGCTCGGCAAGTTTGATTTCCGCCAAGGCAAGTGTTAGTTTTGTGCCGTAGATATCCACCTTTTTGTCCAATTTGGCAACGACATAAGGCAATGCGCCGATGTGGTCTTCGTGGCCGTGGGTTAGCAAAATGCCCTTGAGTTTGTGTTGGTTTTCCACAAGGTAGGTCACGTCCGGAATGATAACGTCTACGCCGGGACTTTCCGCACCGGGGAAGGTCATGCCGACATCCAACGCTACCATTGTGTTGCCGTACTCGAACAAGGTCATGTTTTTGCCAATTTCGCCAACGCCACCAAGGAAAATTACCTTGAGTTTGCTTTTGAGTGGAGCAGGCTCATAGGCTGGCTTTTGAGCGGGCGATTGCATAGGCTTGAGATTGTTCATCGCCAATGGCAATTTGCCGTACTTGGGTTGTTGTGGCTTTTGCTTTTCCGCCTTGCGCTTGGATTGAGCCTTGGTTGCGCCCTTGGGAGCAGGTTGAGTGAGTGATAGATTGGTGGCTGGGCCTTGGTTTAAGGTGTTGCCACGAGTTGTTTGTTTTTTGTTAGTTTTCATGTTACCTCATAAAAAAGTCGCACAAAAAGACAATCACTTGAGGATTGCTTTTTGAGTATAGTTTGTTAGTTGGAAATAGATATATATCAAAGTTGCATCTTGCAAGTAGCACAGCATGCAACAATTTGGGTCGAAAATGCTGTCAAATTGCGCCAAAAACGGAACAAGCAACAATTTTGACAAATAAATTATACACCAAAACGTCAAAAATTACAACTGTTTTGGGGGTGGCAGGGGAAAAGTGAGAGATAATCAGCACAATGAGGTTTGCGGGCGGATATGGAATCCGCCCCTACGGTGTGGACGCATTTTGTTGGTGGTGGTTTAGGTTTCGGCGGGAACGGGCCCCGCCCTACGATATTGCGGATTAATAAAGCGGTTGGTTGAATGCGTGCGGATGTGCAATAGGCCGTACGATTTCAAAAAGCAAGCAGTACTTGAAAAGAAACCAAGGGCTTGCGAAAAAGGAATATTGGCTTAGCGTAGCGATTTGACGAGCAAAATGCAAGGAAGAACTGCATTGTGCGAAGGAGCATACGTGGAACGTCTGTGACTGAACAGAATGCAGGAAATTACGCAGTATTTTGCCGACAAAAAGACAATAGGGCTTTTGAGAAAGCACCAAAAAAAAGGACTTGGAAAACTCCAAGTCCTTTGTGATTACTTACTTTTTTTGTTTTTGCGGTTGGCTTTTTGGTTGTATTGCTCGGTGCCTTCCAACAAAATTGGTTTGAAGAAGTATGGTTGGTTGTTAACTTCGTAGTACATCACAAAGTTCAAACACTTGAGGATGAAGAACAAAACAAAGTTAATTACCGCATCAATGGCAAGAGCAATCCAACGATTTTCGTTGAAGAGATATGCAATGCAAGTTGTTACTGCAAGCACGCCAATCACAAGCAACGTACGAAGGAAAATTTTGTTAAAGTTTTGCACGGCAAGCGCAAGTCCTTGGCGGAATGCTACTTTGGTGCTGACTGTGTCATTTTGCACCACCGATGGCAAACAAAATGCCATAAAAGCGTAGCGCGCAGAGTACAACACAATGCCGATGATAATCACGGGGATGATTACCCACCAACCAAAGATTAGCATGCACAAGATTGCCATGGCAACGCTAGCAGCAATAACCAACGTGTCGGCAACGATGGCAAGCATCATTTGCAAGCCAACAAACTTGGTGGAGCGAAATGCCTTTTTGATCAAAAACCAACTGAATGGACGCTCGGTGTTGGAACTCATAAATTCGTCAATTTGATGTCCTACTGCCACGTCGGTAAAGGATACGAAAAAGCGGTACAACAGATACACCAAGATGCAAATTACAACGGAAACTTCCACGCGGTTCCACATGTTGGGTACAGACTCGAAGGCCTGTTTGATGCTCAAAGTGAGGCCTTTGAGGTCTTCGTTGAGGAAGTGTTCCACGTCGAACGTACCCTCAGCCAATGCTTGAAGTGTGTGGGCGATGGTGTCGTTTACGCCATTGGATTGAAATGCGTTCAAAACGTCCTGAGCGATGGGGCCAAAGGCAAACATTGCCAGCGCCAAAAACAAGCCCAAGGACAAAAATTGGAACAAAAGGGATTTGAGAAATGCCTTCCAGTTGGCAAGGGCTATGCGAATAGTTTTGGAAAATAACATTGTGCCCTCCTTAGCCGATTAGTACACGAGAGATATCTTTGCGCTCGGTACCAAGAGTTTTGTGGTGAATTGTAAATGCCAAACAAGGCACGTAGTAGATGACAAAGGTGTAGAACAAGCAATGCACCACCGCGCTTGTAACTGGCAAAACCCAGTCCAAAGTTACAACCAACGCGTGAACAAATGCGTAGGCTACGGCGTGACCAATGCAAACACCGCGATGCTTTTGCATTTCGCGAATGGAGTAGGACAAAGCAACGTTAAATGGGTAACTTTCCGAATAGGAAAGTGGAAATGCAAGTAGCATCAACATCCAACCGTACACTACCAAGATGATATCGCCAAACAAGCCTACAAGGCCAATGGGGATTACCACGTTCATTGGCAAAAATCGTCCAAGTGCAAACACGATGCCAAAGGTTACAAATTGCAAAAGTTGAAGTGCCACCGCAAAGCATGCGCAGAAAAGCAACATGGATGGCATAACCTTCATTGCGGATTTGAGTGGGAAAAGGGAAAATCCGCCAACGCGCATGTGACGAGATACCTTTACCACCAAAAAGCTGAATGCGACAGACAAAAGCACAAAGGAAATTGCACCAAACAGGATTGTTTCCGCTTGGTTAATGAGGGACATACCTTGCATCATTGCTTGAAGGTAGGTTTCCTCCGTCAAGTTGCCACGAATCCAGTTTTGCAAAAAGGTTGTTTCGCTACTGTAGTTGGCAAACACAGCCATGAATGCAGCAACGGGAAGCACGATGTAGATGTATTTCCAAAAGTTTCTAAAAAAGTAGGATATTGCCGAGGAACTTTGATATCTCATAAGTTCTCCCTCCTTTGTTTGCAGGACAACAACAGTTGCCCATTGTTAATCGTATAATTTATTATACAGTATCTAAAAAGATTTTTCAAGTGTTTTTGAAACATAGACGGCAAAAAGAGTGGGTAAGTTACCCACTCCAGTTAGAATATATTTGCAAATATTTGTGTAATACTGCGCAATTTGTTACATGTTTGCACTAGCTTGGGGCTAGCGCGGTGTTGATCCAATCGATAAGAGAGTTGTAGTAGTCGCCAAGGTGTGCAATCAAAAAGGCGTCGTCAGCGACTACTAACAATGCTTCTTCGCGGAGCCAACCGGTAAAAAACTGCTTGCAGTAGTGATACTTTTCGCTAACTTTTTGCGCTTCGACACCACTTTCGCCCAGTTCTGCGTACAATGCGGCGGCCTTCAAGGCGCGATCCCACTCCGCTTGGCGGGCATACTCCAATGCCTTTTGGCAACTGGCTTGGTACTTGGTTTCCTTTTCCGAAAGGGACTTGTTGTACTTTTCGATGCGCTCGGCATCCTTTTCTTGGCGGTAGAGCAAATCTTGGTACTGCTCGTTGATGCGCAAGGCAAGTTCGTCATCCAGGGAATTTAGCCCTTGTGTGTAGCGGTTTTCCAACTCCGCAAGGTCGGTATCCACTTGGCTGATGAGGTTGTCGTAGTGGGTGACGGTTTCCGAAACCTTGTTGTTGTACTCCACCAAAGCGTTGTCGTTTGCCTGAGTTACCACCGAGGAGAAAATCAGTCCGTTGTTGATTAGGCGACGGCGCAGTTTTTTGATGTCCGCGTTGTAGCCATCTAGTAACTGGGCAAGTTTTTTGCGGGAACTTTCCGAAAGGCGAAAACGCTTGCCCTCCAAACTTTGCTTTTGGCGTAGGTAACTTTGCTCAAAATTGCGCAGTTTGTTTTGGTAGTTGGGGGTGACGTCTGCAGCAGCAAGAGCGCGCAGTTCCTCCTCCGTTTTGGTGACAAATTCCAGCGGTTGCAGTCCAAGTGTTGGGGGCAAATCTAGCTGTGGCTCTTGGTAGTTCAAGGAGTATTTTTTGTTGATATCCAAGATAGTTTCCTTTAGTTCTTGATACTGCTCTTGCAGTTCTTGGGCGCGTTCGGGGGAGATACTCATACGCTCACCTCACTTGGACGTACCGTCAAAGATAGATGCTTGACAGCCAACACGCCGGTGGAAGAAAGGTCCAACGTGATGTGTTTGCCGTGGCCTACAAGCAAAATTGATTGCAATTCCTCCTTGCCTTTGACGTGGTAGGTGCGGGATGTATCGGCATGGATGGTGACGTCAACATCCGTTGCCGTGTTAACAAGCAGTCTGTGTAGGTGCTTGGTTGTGTGTTGATTGTCGAAGTTGATGGGCAGGCTTTGCCAATAACTTGGTTGCACGCTTGACACAAGTTCAAAACCACTTGTACCATCGCTAATAAGCAATGTTTCGCCACTAGAATAGGCATTTTTTGCGGACACGTGGTGTATTTTTGACATTTTGCCGTTGTGTGGATTGTAGCCAACAAGGGTGTCAATTCCATCCAAGTTGGCACTTACGTAGTACAATCCGTTGTGCATTGTGGCAAAGGTTGGGGTTGCTTGCAAGTCGGCAATTTGCCTGAGTGAGCCGTGTTGCAAGCACATGATTTTTTCGTTTGCAACAAACATGATTTTGTTGCCGTAGGCGCAAACGGTTGAGCCTTTCACAACACCTACGTTAGAACAAATTTTGGTAATTTTGATGTGCTCCGCCTCGCCATCGAGGTTGATTTTGTAAACGTCGTTTCCTATTGCGTACAGTTCGCCATTGTTGACAAGGGCGCAACAAGAAGTGGGTAAATCAATCCAAACGTCGCTTTGGAAGGTGGTTTCCGTTGGCTCACTTACATACAAGCGATTGTCCAAAAGCCCAAACAATCTGCTTTGACAAAAAGCAAGGCTAGTAAAAAGCAAGTCGGATATTTTTTTGCTGTTACCGCTGTAAAATCGGTAGGTGCAGGTTTTGCCCACCACCGCTAGGGTGTCGGTGTTGTCGTCAAAGGTCCACACAAGGTTGTCCATTCCGGCGAACTGCCCAAAGGTACGGATACCCATGGTAAGTCCGCTGGACTTTAGTGCGACCTGCTCGTCACTGATGGTTGCAAGGTATTGCAAAACGCCATCGTTTTTGGCAACAAATGCGCCACCGTAGGTAAGACCGTGGCTAAACTTGACGTTGGATGCCGTTGCCATTGCAATTTTGCCTTGGGTGGGTTGTGTTGCGGAAAAATCGCACACGGCAGTTACGCTTTTGCCCTTGGTAATTTTTTTGCGTGTTGGAAAAATCACTTCCACCACCTCCTTGCGGGCATCTTGATGGAGGAAATTTTGCGTGTGGCAACGCGAAGCGCTTCGTGGTACTTGGTGAGATACCTTTCCGCTTGGACGGTATCGCCAATGCTATGGAAATACTCGCCGAGCATGCCATAGGCAAAAAGGCGTGGCGTCATCCGTGGGGAAGGAAGGTTGAATTCGTCATTCCAATCCACCTCTTGGGGAGTTTTGGCATACAACAAATTGAACGTGCCGTCGTAGTCCACAAACAGACCACGCTCGGTGTATCTATATGGCACGTCGGCACCTTGGCTGTTTGTTAGACGCACCACTTTGCACAAATTTAGGCTTTGGGTGTTGATTAGGCCATTTTTGCTTGTTACAATTACCTTGTCTACCGCTGTTGCCCAGTTGCAGTACAAGTCTTCCAATACAAGATTTGCAACGGCAAGCAACATAACGGCGCAGTTGTTTTCGGCATAGTTGCCGTCAGTTTGGTAGCAATCGGGTGGCAAATCCAAGTTTGCCAACTCTTTGCAAATTTTTGCTATTTGACTAACTTTCATTATTGCTCCTTTTTTGCTGATTGGTTGTGACGGATGTGTTTTGTTGAAAGTTTGACATTTGTTGCTGTCTGCTATCAACCATGCCACACCACCACAACCTACTCCAAACCACGTCAAAAACTGCACTCCCTTGGGTAAAACAGTTGCTACTCGCATTGAGTTGAGGCGTTTTTGAGCGGGCTTTGGGTGTTAGTTATCTAGGGGGTTACTCTTCGGTGATGCCGGTGATTACTGCTTGGCCGATAGGTCTGTCGCAAATGAGGTCAACGTACTTGACAAGTGTTGCGGAGTAGACAGGTTTGCCGTTTACTTGTTTCAACACTTTGCCGTCGTCCCCTTCCAACCAGCGCCAATCGCAAAGTTGGTGGAGATGAAAGTCTTTGGTGTTCAAAATGTACATTGTGCCTTCGGGGCAGAAACGGTCGGAAACAATGGGGATGCCATTGTAAGTGATGGCCTTGTAGCCACCTTCCAACTCCATAACGTCGGTGATAGTCTTGCTGCAAGCAAGGTAGCTTTGGTAAGCGCGTTTTACGCCTGCGGAGCACACGATGAAGTCAGCTGTGGAGCCAGCAACCTCTTCCATGGCGTCGATAGCCTTTTGGATGACGGTGTCGCTGATGTACTCAGCCTCGAACTTGTGGGGCTTTAGCCATTTGTGGTCAGCACGCTTGAGGCCGTACAACGTATCGGAATCGCCAAAGATTGCGCCAAGACCGGTAAGCTCCTTGTTGAAGCTACCTTGAACTGTAACGTAGTCGCCGGCGGTAAATGTGTTTGTGCCAATTGTTACGCCGGAAACTTTGATTGTTTTGTTTTCGCGGTCAACGTCGATGATGCGACGGCCTTTGATGGAGATGCCAGTTGCTGGGTGCAAAAGGTCTACCACCATGCCTTCCATCATGTTGCGGACAGATTCCACCGTGATGACGTTACCAGATTGAGAAACGACTTTGGAAAGAATACCAGAGCCGTCGCCAAAAAGCATACGGCCAAAGTTGAATTTAGATGCCTTGACGAGGCCTTCCATTTCCGCTTCCAAAAGGTTTACAAATGCGCCTGCGTTGTTTTCGCTTGCGCGGATGGCCTTGTCGGAAATTTCGATTGTGCCGTACAAGTTTTTGAGGGTGAGCACAAATTGCTCGTAGCTGTTGGATGCGGAGTTTGGCAAATCGCCATCTTCGTCGCCGGCGCCGATACCACCATTGATACCAAATGGCGCAAGCTTGCGAATTTCCTTACCCCAAACGTTGCTGGACGTTTTTTCAAATCGAGCAAGAAGTGGGTTTACTGCTGTGTTGAGTTGGTCGGCTACTACGCCGAGATAGAGTGTTTTGAGTGCGTTTTCGGCACTTGTAAGTGTGATCATTTAGTTCTCCTTATTCAAATAGTTTTTGCGCCATCAATGTTGCCTCTTTGATGGTCTTTGGCCTAGATGGCAAAGCCAAAGACATTGTGCCACCGCCTGTCATCACCGTGGGTGCTGTTGGGGTGGGTACTTGAGCCTGCAGTAACTTGAAGGCAAGTTGTGGGTTGCTTTCGAGGTATTGTTGCAGTTGCTCGTCAGTTGGGACAAGGCCGTTGCTCGAAGTGTCAACTTCGGGGATTGTAGCAACGACGTCGTCGGTAGAAACGGGTGGCAAAACTTGCTCTGTTTGGTCAGTTTGAGTTTGGCTTGTACCCAGTTGTTTTTGTAAAGTTGAAAGTTGTTGACACTTTTGCGTGAAACTTTTTTCCAGGGCATTGTAGCCCTTCAAAAGTTCTTCGGCAGAGGTAAATTTTCCGTAGTCCATGGGTTCTCCTTGTTAAAAAATTGTATTTTTTGGGGACACGTGGTGTGTTTTTGGGTTAGATGTCACCTTGTTGTTGCAAAGTTTTTTTGTGTAAGTCGATGTGTGCAAGCACCTTGTCGATGACTGTTTTTTCGGCAATGCCAAAGTTAGAAATTACAAAGCGGGTGTGTTCTTCGATGTGCAAGTTGTGGTCGTCTACAGGCAAGATTGTGGCGTTGGCAATATCGACGTTTTCGTTTTGTGCGCGGTCGATGTGCAGTTGGGTGATATCCTGTGCGTTATCCCAGTTACCAAAGCCCATCATAGACAAAATTTTCGCTTTGGCACTTTCCGTAAGCTTGCCATCCTTGTTGTACAAAATGCCGGCTTTGAGCAAATCGAAAAGCATTGTTCGGCGTGTTGCGGGGGTATCGGTAAGCTGATTTTCCGTTTCGAAAACAACGTCGTCGGAACCGATATCGCTACCCTTGAAGTAGAAAATTTCCGCGCCTTTTTGGCTATCCACAAAGCGCATAAGTTTGGAGTTTGTTACAAATTGTTTGTAAAGTCGCAAGATGTACTTGGACAGTTTTTTGATGCAAAGTTTGACGCTGTCGATGGAACTTGCAAGGCGTGTGTCGTCCTGCTCGGCAATCAGTTGCAATGCCACACCACTTGTGACGGTGGTTGGAGTTGTGCTGTTGCGGGCAAATTCGCTCACGCCGGAAACTGTCACAAACTCTTGCAAAAGTCTGTCTTCCTCTTGGTTGAAGTCGTGAGGGACGTCCCCCGCATCCATAAGTGATGGCTTGACGGAGCCCTGACGATACACCAAAATTTTGCCTGGGGAAAGGCCTTCCTCCTCCAAGTTGTCCAGGTCCACACTACCGTCTTCCACAGTCATCACGCCCATTGCGAGGCGGTTCAAAAACTCGTGCTTACGATTTTTGACGGCGTTGTAGGCGCGTTGGATGGGGATGATGCGGTCCACGATGCTTGCGCCCCAAAAGCAACCAGGTTGCTCGGTGGAAGTTTGCTTGACAAATGGGAAGGTGCGCTCGTTATCTTCGCCCAGCAAAAATGGCATTTCGCCATAGTACAGCAAGGTGTCGCCAGCGACAATTTCCAGTTTGCCGTTGGGATGCTCAGCAGTTGGTTTGGTGTAGCGCTCCAGCACCAACACTTGGTTGGACTTTTGCTCTTGCGAAATGCTTGGCACGGTGGAGTTGTAGCCAAGTCCGCCTACCCCTGCAACGGAGTTGATATTGAACACCTTGATGTCCTGTCCGCGCACGTCCACTCCCCAAGTATTTTTGACGTCGGTGGCATCGTACACTTTGGCGTGGATGATGGATGAGCATTGCTCGACAGTTTGGGTGACGTTGGAATCGGGGTAGATTTCAAATGGGGAGCAAGCGATGATTTTGACGTCGCTTTTGGCGTTGTCCCACGCGATTTTGTAGAAAGCCGTTCCGCACACTTCACTCCAAGAGGTAACTTCGGTAACAATTTCGTCCAGGCGAGTTTTGTCGTGTACCGAATCGAGAATTTTGGTGGAGAGTTTGGCGGATGCGATGTCCTTGTCGGAGTTGGAAAAGGGGCGCGCAACGGGTTTTGGACGGACGCGGTTTAGCCTTGCTAGGCGTGTTTCCACTATGGGAGCAATGTGGTTGTACACCTGTTTTTCCTGCCAGAAGTAGTACTTTTCCTCCTGTTCGATGGCACCACGTGGGCTGATTGCGCAATATTGGTTGCCCATTACAAAGTTCATGTTTAGTTGCCAAGCAAGTTCATAGGGCCTGCGGAAGTTTTGGCGGTTTTGAAAGTCTTGTTTGACGTCGGCAACAACGTCTTCCGCAAAGCGCTGTTGTTGAAGAGCTTTTTCCTTGGCGGTGAGTTTTTTAGACATAGGTTTCCTCCTGTTTTTTGTCTAGTTTGCGTTTGATGGTGTTTTGGGGACTTTTGGGTGTGCGACGGGAAATTGCCTCGTTTGCCAGGCGCTCGAAGCAACTGTCGCAAAGGTAGACTTTTTGTTTTGCCAAGATGTAGTGGGTGGCGGAGTTGGTGCAACCCTTGCAACTACACTTGGCTGTGGTGGTTGATTTTTGAAGTAGATTTGTCATTGTTACTCCTCTTGAGTTGTGTCCAAAGGGGACGTTTTGTCGCAGATATCAAGTAGTTTCAAAAGGCGCAATTTTTCCACCGCAAGTTGCTCGTCCGTCATTTTGCAAACGTCCATTTCCTCTTCGGATAGTTGAAGTAGAGCCTTGATGGCGTTGACGTCCGGTGGGACTTTTTTGGTGGTGATTTTGCGCTTGGAAAGTTGCACTTGACCGTTGACTGCGACAAACTCTTCCGTCTTTTCGTGGACGGTGTAGCCTTTGGCTTTTTTAAGTAAAATTTTGGTTAGCAGTTGTTTGTAGTTCATGTTGAGTTGAAAATTTGGGAATTTTTTCACATTTTTTGAGGACACGTGGTGTGTTTTTGAGTTTTGGCGTGAAATTGTTATAGTCGTTTTGGAGTGCGAATTAACCCATCGTTGTTAGTTATTGGCAAGCTTTTGGAAGTTGATTTTGCCATTGGATATCGCAAAATTCAAGCCGTCTAAATAGCAGGACAAAGCAAAACTAAATTCGTTTTAGACGGCGGATTAGGCGTTCCTTGTCGGTGGTTATTATGCTCTTGGGAGTGGGTTGTTTGGGGGTGTCCGTAAGGTAGCAGGCATAGTAGCGCAGTTCGTCCATGGCGTGGTCATCTCGCTTGATGGGCTTGTCGTCATTGCCCCAAAAGTAGCCTTTGATTTCCCTGATCATGTTGGTGCAAGTGGCAAAAATGTACAGTTTGGGTGGGCCGTTGGCCGGTTTCAAAAGCGCCTTGACCTTGTTGATGCCGGTGTACAAATCCTTGTTGACGCGGGTGTTGATGGCTATGCCCTGCTCGCAAAAAAGTTCCGCAACGGAGCGTTGTCCGGAAAGTGTCCTTTGGTTGCCGGCACTATCCATCAGCGCTGTGATGTTGCCAAATTTATCTCGTTTCCAACCAAGTTTTTGGCAAATTTGTTTGATTTTTCCCGCATGGTAGGTAACGTCCCGTTGCGCCTCGTAGTGTTCTGCCACAACGTACACGTTGCCATCGTAGTCGCGTGCATACCAATGGCAGGAAAGGGGGTTGTTTAGCCCTGGGTCGATGGACAAAACGTCCTGCCAATCGGCTGGCACGTCAAATGGCGCAATGACGTTGGCATCGCTAAACTCGGGGTAGACCATACCGCCCCAACTTTGGAATTGACCATATCTGCGTGACTGTAAGACGTCGGCGGAAAGGGAGTTGCTCATTTCGTCAATTTCCCGCGCGGAAAGATAGGGGTTATCCTCCCAAGCCATAAACTCGCACCACACCTCGTCGCTGTTGTGACAGTTGCGGTAGATTTCCTCGTACACCCAAGTTAGCCCCTTTAGTGGCGTCATTGTTCCAAATACGTGGCCACAGCGGTCAAGTACGCGCATACGGCACTCTTGATAGATGTCGTAAGGGGGCTCTTCGTCGAACCACACGAAATCCAAGCTTGTGCCTTGGAACTTTTCCCGCCCGGCCTCGCAACTTTTGAAGGCGATTTTGCTTGTGCCACCAAACACGTTGGCAACCACGATGTAGTCGATGATGCCGTTGTCCATACTTTGCTTGGAGCCACTTAGCATCACAGTTTGCACTATCCAATTTTTGTCCAGATAATGCAAAATTTTTTGCTGAGCAACGTCGCGCTGTACCTGTTGGGAAAGGGACACAACCCAGCAAGAAATGTCGTCCTTGTTTTGCCGAAAGGGATGTATGCCACGCGCCAGCCAAACCGTTTCCACAGCGCCACACTCCGTTTTGCCACTACGGTTGCCACCAAACACCCAGCGGTTGCGCTTTGGGCATTTGTGAAAGGCCATCTGCTTGGCGTGTACCTTGCCCTTGTTGTAGCGAGCAAGTGGAGAGTTTTTGCGACGTTTTTGTTCGCGCTGAATATCGTTGATACGTTGAATGATTTGTTGCATTTGTTTCCTTGTTGATGATTTGATGATGTTGTTTTGCCTTTTGCCCTTGTGTTGCAATTGTTTTGACAAAATGACATAAACAGGCAAAATAACTACCTTGTGGGTGGGTATAATGTGTGAAATGTTTTGTAGATATCTTTGGGCGATTGCCTTGGGTAAAACGTACACTTTGTCACCAAGGTTGTTGCTTGCAAGGGGGATATATGAAGAAAATTGCAGTTGTACTTTTGCTAATAATTTTGCTAGCTTGTCCAAGTGTTGCCCATTCCGAAGGGACAAAATGGGTGCGGATTGTGCGAAACGACACCTACCTGTACGCCACGGAAGATTGTTCCAAACAGTTGTTTGCATTGGAAAAATCCTACTATGCGGAAATACTACAAGAACTTGACAAAACCTACTTTGTCAAGGTGGATACAGGTGACAAATCCTTTCCAAATTTGTGTGGATACGTGCTCAAAAATGAAGTACGTGTCCAAGAAAATGCGCCTGACAATCCACTTTACCCCACGGAAAAATTGGTGGTAAAAAGTAGTTCCGCCATGCTGAAACTTAGCCCTACACCTTCGGCGGAAATACTGATTGTGGCATCCAAC
>JAFQSA010000015.1 GCA_017409765.1 Clostridia bacterium
CCCCAAGATTGCCATTTTCGACAAGGCAAACACACTTGTGATTGAGCCAACGGACGTATCTGTGGAAGGCAAAAACCACAAGGGCAAGTTGCCACAAGGCAAGCGTGGTGCAATCGTGGTAGAAAAGGTAATCGGCTTTGTTGACTTTGCTACAAAGGTGAACATTTAGTAAGAATTAATTTTGGAGTAAATACAGTTATACGCATATATACCCACAATATGGCGTATTGATATTTAAGTTAAAAAAATAAGATGAAAGTAAACTGTGTATGGGAACATAATGGTAACGATACATTGCTGTATGCCATTGACTATATTGGAGCATTTACACGCGGAGAAACACTTGAAGTGGCAATTAAAAAGATGCCACATGAAATTAACTCATATCTCAAGTGGCTTGGAAAAGATGCTGTTGATAGTATTGAAATAGTTATTGTTCAAGAAAAAGTGTCCGAGCTTTGTATTAAGGATGCCGACTCCGATGTTATTTTCGAAAGCGAGATGACTCCGTTAAATATTGATGAATATATTAAGCTAAAAACCTTAGCATTGCAATCTGCAAAAGATTTTTTATCACTATATGAGTCAATTCCTGACAAAGACGCAACATCAACAGTTGAACGCAAAACTTTTTATGGTCAAGTTCCGCGTTCGGCGGAGGAGATGTACAAGCACACCAAGAATGTTAATCAGTATTATTTTGCTGAGATCGATGTTTGTGCGGACAATGAAGGAGATATCTTTGAATGTCGTTTGAAAGGGTTCCAAGTGCTTGAGTCAAAAGCTGATTTTCTAAACAATCTGGTTTTTGAAGGTAGTTATGATGAGCTTTGGTCTTTACGAAAAGTTATCCGTCGTTTTATTTGGCACGATAGAATTCACGCAAAAGCTATGTATAGGATGGCGGTAAAGATTTTTGGCGAACGGAATATCTTAGATCCATTTTTCTTTTGAGCGAATCTGAACTATTAGGACAAATTTGAGATATATCAAAACGATATTTATTAATCAGCAAATTATCAATTTAGAGGATAACTAAATGTTTTTTTCAACAAAACAACCCATCAACAAAGGATGGTCAAGCGACAA
The DNA here is from genome assembly GCA_017409765.1 of Clostridia bacterium. Classification (GTDB taxonomy): domain Bacteria; phylum Bacillota; class Clostridia; order Christensenellales; family CAG-314; genus Fimimonas. The sequence goes on from JAFQSA010000015.1 coordinate 1,090, forward strand.
GAAGTATTGTGTGACAGATGCTAAGGGCGTGCGCTATCTTTTGCGTGTATCGGATATTTCTCAATACGATGCAAAGTTGGCAGAGTTCCAAGTGATGCAACAGCTTTGTAGTTTGGGTATTCCTATGTGTCAGCCAGTTGATTTTGGCATTTGTGACGAAGGGGTTTATTCTCTGCAAAGTTGGATCGTTGGGCAAGATGCAGAGCAAGTAATTGCCGAGTGTAGCAGTGATCAGCAATATGATTATGGCTTTGAGGCAGGGCGCATTTTGCGAAAAATTCACTCCATACCAGCCCCCGCTACGCAACAAGATTGGGCAACATTTTTCAACCGAAAAATGGATCGCAAAATTGAGCAATATGGCAAGTGCCCCATCAAGTATCCAAACGGACAACTTCTCATAGACTATATCAATGCCAACAGACACCTACTGCAAAACAGACCGCAAACCTATCAGCATGGCGACTATCACATAGGCAACATGATGATTGGCGACGATGGCAAACTGTACATAATTGACTTCAATCGCAGTGACTACGGCGATCCATGGGAGGAATTCAATCGCATTGTGTGGTGCGCACAAAAGTCACCGCTGTTTGCATCTGGATTGGTAAATGGTTATTTTGATAATGCCGTTCCTTTGGAATTTTGGAAATTACTAGCTCTCTACATTTCCAGCAACACACTTTCATCTGTTTACTGGGCAATTCCATTTGGCCAAGAGGAAGTGGACGTAATGCTAAATCAAGCAAAACAAGTTTTTGCTTGGTATGAAAATATGAACCGAGTTGTTCCAACGTGGTACACAGGTGCTAAAAAGTAAACTACACATTTCCATTAAATCAAAAAAACTCTCGAATCAATTCGAGAGTTTTTCTTTTTCGATAATTTAATTTTGTATTGAGTTTTGTAAATGAATTAACTAACTAGTAGTCAATTGGCCAAATCATTTAACAAAGTCGTTAGTAGTGCAACTACTTGATTGGTCTTGCTTTGCAAGCGTAAATCTTTTTGCCAAGGGAACGGAATTTTTCTTCGTATTCGGTAGTGACGTTATCCCCACCAAGTGGCAGGTCGTAGGTCACGTCAAACACTTCGTAGCCGTGCGCTTTGTAACTTTCCATCGACCACTCGAAAAATGCAAGGTCGTCCGTCTTTTGGCGTATGATGCCGTCGTCAGTAAGCAAGTGTTTGTACACTTCCAAGTACTTTTCGCTTGTCATACGTCTGTTTGCGTAGGTCTTTTTGGGAAATGGGCAGGAAAAGTTAAGGATAATTTCCGTAACACTTTTGTCGTCCAGCCAATAACGCAGGTTTTCCGCGTGGCCGTTGATAAAGCGCAAGTTTGTGATGTTTTCCCTGTGGGCATCTTCGCAACCAACAACAATAACGTTAGATAGTCGCTCCATTGCAATGTAGTTGCGGTCGGGGTGCAGTTTTGCCGATTTGATGGCAAATGCGCCTTTACCACAACCAAGCTCCACGTAAAGTGGGTTGTTGTTGCCAAAGATTTCTTGCAAAGGCAGTTTTTGTGTCTTTTGTTCGTCAGTTAGTGTGTAAAATAGTGAGCCCTCTCTTGCAACCAACATATTGCCACAATCGTCAATACGCTCCTCGAGGTGTTTTTTCAATCTCATTCTCATAGATTTTTACCTACTTTTTACTTTTGTGGTGCAACTTTTTCCAAATCGGCAAGCCAAACGTTTGCGCAAGCATCACTTGGGATGTTCATTCCGTTTGCGGAAAGGTCCACCGAGCCAAGCTTGATGTAGTCGGGACTTGCAGAGCGCTTGAATTGTTGTGTGAAGAATCTCCAAATAAACTTGCGTAGCCACTTGTAGATTTCCTCGGCGGTGTAGTCCCCTTCAAAGGAGATTTTTGCAAGTTCGTAAACTTTGCTTGGTGTAAAGCCCTTGCGCAACAGCATGAACATAAAGTAGTCGTGCAAGATGTATGGGCCAACGGCATCCTCGGTAATTTGTTTGATTGTACCGTCCGCGTTTGGAGGCAACAATTCGGGGCTTACCGGTGTCAAAACAATGTCTGTGATGGTGTCGCCAACGATGCCTTTGTGAGTTTTGGCAATGTGCGCAAGCAAAACTTTTACAAGAGTTTTGGGGATGGATGCGTTCACACCGTACATGGACATTTGGTCGCCATTGTAGGTGCACCAACCAAGAGCAAGTTCCGATTGATCCCCCGTGCCAACAACAAGACCGTTGCATTGGTTTGCAATGTCCATCAAAATTTGCGTGCGTTCGCGTGCTTGAGCATTTTCGTAGGCAATATCGTGGTTGTTTGGATCTTGCTCGATATCCGCAAGGTGTTGAGTAACTGCCTTTGTGATATCAATCTTTTTGACAGTTGTGCCAAGTGCTTGAGCAAGCGCAATGGAGTTGTTCAATGTGCGCTCGGTAGTGCCAAAGCATGGCATTGTAACGGCAACAATGTCCGTCATGGGACGACCAAGCAGTTTTAGTGCATTTACGCATGTCATAAGCGCCAACGTGCTGTCACTTCCGCCGGACACACCAATAACCAATTTGGAAACGCCAACGTGCTCGATGCGCTTTTTCAATGCGTATGCTTGCATTGTGAGGATGGTTTCGCAACGATTGTACAATTCCGTTGCATCCGATGGAACAAATGGCTTTTGTGGGTAGTTGCGTGTGCAACCGAAAAGGTCCATTTCAAATGGAATGTACATGTAGTCGATTGCTGGTTTGCTATTGTGGTAACGACATTTTTCGTTGTGCAAGTAGTCAAAGTCTACAACCGCCTCTGCATAACCACTTGCAAATGGCAAACCTTCCGCCAAAATTTCCGCATTTTCGCAAATGATATTGTGTCCGCCAAACACCAATTGACTTGTAGATTCTGTTGGACCACAGGATGTGTAGGCGTAGGCGGTGCAGGTTTTACCAGATTGAATTTCCACAAGTTTACGGCGGTAGTCTGCCTTCATAACCGTTTCGTTACTAGCAGACAAGTTCAAAATGATTGTTGCGCCAGCATTAGCATAGCCAAAAGCAGGAGAGTCTTGTACCCAAGCATCTTCGCAAATCTCCACAGCAATGCGCATTTTTTTGTTTTTGGAGTTTTCAAACAACAACTTTGTACCAAATGGAATTTGTTTGTTGCCAATTGTTACCAAAGTGTTGCCCTTTTCTGGGGAGGAAAAGTGTCTTGATTCGCGGTATTCGTTGTAGTTAGGCAAGTGCATTTTGGGGATGAGGCCCAAAATTTCCCCACGGTAAAGTAGTGCTGCGCAGTTGTACAGTTTGCCACCTGTTTGAAGGGGCAATCCTACCGCGCACAAAATATCCAAAGATGCAAGTTTTTTGCAAAGTTCAATAGTGCAGTCAAGCGCTGTGTTGTACAAAATTTCTTGCAAAAACAAATCTCCGCAGGTGTAGCCTGTGATGCAAAGCTCGGGGAACAATGCAATTTTTACGCCGTTTTCTTGCGCCTTTACTGCTTGCTCGTAAATTTGATTGCAATTGTACACGCAGTCGCCAACGTGAACTTCTGGTGAGATACAAGCAATCTTTACAAGTCCCAAATCGCGCTTTGCGCCCTTGGACATGTTGTCTTGGAAAAGTTCAACTGGCACACCAAAAGCATCTGCAAGTTTTTCCAACTTGTCTTGCTTGATCTTTTGCAAACTGCCACTCATAATCTTGTTGATTGTACCAAGTGTAAGTCCGCTGTATTCCGCAAGTTGCGCCAATGTCCAGCCCTTTTGCTTTTTGAGTTGATTTAGTTTTTCTACAATTTGTTGTGTAGTCATAACAAACCTCTACGATTATAAATTATGTTGCTGTTTATAATGTATTTTACCATATTTTACAAAATAATCAAGTATATTATGTAATATTTTATAAAAAGTGCAAAAAAAATAACGCAATTCAATAATGAATCGCGTTAATTTTAGAAATCAAATTTATTACAAAATTTGTCTTGCAACGTAAACGCCACTTGCCGATGCGTGGGAAAGGGAGTGTGTGACGCCACTTCCGTCACCGATGATGTACAAACCTTCGTGCTTGGTTTGCAAGTTTTCGTCAAGTTTAACTTCCATGTTGTAGAACTTTACTTCCACACCGTACAAAAGTGTATCGTCGTTTGCAGTACCGGGGGCAATTTTGTCCAATGCGTAAATCATCTCGATGATGCCGTCCAAAATTCTCTTTGGCAAAACAAGACTCAAGTCGCCAGGTGTTGCCTTCAACGTTGGACGAGTGGTGCAGTTGGCCATTCTGTCGTGGTTACTTCTGCGTCCGCGGATAAGGTCGCCAAAGCGTTGTACGATAACGCCACCGCCCAGCATGTTGGAAAGTCTAGCAATGCTTTCGCCGTAGCCGTTGGAATCTTTGAATGGTTCAGAGAAGTGCTTTGCAACAAGCAACGCAAAGTTGGTGTTGTCGGTGTGCTTGTCGGCGCTTTCGTAACTGTGACCGTTAACTGTGATGATACCGTTGGTGTTTTCGTTAACAACTTCGCCGTAGGGGTTCATGCAGAATGTTCTAACTCTGTCTTCAAATTGCTTTGTTTGGTAAACAATCTTGCTTTCGTACAATTCGTCTGTAAGGTGGCTAAAGATTACCGCAGGCAACTCTACGCGCACGCCGATGTCTACGCGGTTGGATGTTGTTGGAATTTTCATTTCTTTGCAAATTCTTTCCATCCATTTGCTTCCGCTACGACCAACGGAGATAATGCACTTGTCGCAGGAGTATACTTGTCCATTTGCTTCCACTTCGTAGCCGTTTTCCGTTTTGCGGATGTGGTCTACGTGTGTATTGAAGAAGAAATCCACTCTGTCCTTCAAAAAGTTGTACAAGTTTTCCAAAACGGTATAGTTTTTGTCTGTACCAAGGTGACGAACGGATGCATCAAGCAATTTTAGTTCGTGTTGAAGGCAAAGTTTTTTGAACTTTGTTCCAGCAGTGGAGTACATTTTTGTACCTTCGCCACCAAATTGCATGTTGATTTGGTCAACGTAGTGCATCAAATCCAACGCTTGCTTTTCGCCGATGTATTGGTAAAGTGTACCACCAAAGTCGTTGGTGATGTTGTATTTACCGTCGGAAAAGGCGCCCGCGCCACCAAAACCGCTCATGATGGAGCACGTTTTGCATCCAATGCAACTTTTGATCTTGTTTCCGTCAATAGGGCACTTGCGTTTGCTCAGTTCGTTGCCTGCTTCGAAAACGGCAACTTTCAAGCCCTTGTCTTCCTTGACAAGTTCGTATGCGGCAAAAATTCCGCCAGGACCAGCACCGATAATGACTACGTCGTATTTCATACATTCTCCTTTTGTGGTACGTTGTACCATTGCGTGTGTTTTTGCCACCTTTCTTCGCGATACAGCCAACAAAGAGTGGTGCGCGCACGCAACCAATTTACTTTAGCACAAATTGGTACATTTGTCAATGGTAATTTATATAATATATACTTGACAATGTGTAGTACGTTTAGTCGCTGAGTAGTGTTCGTTGGTTGCAAAAAGTTGCATTTGTTTTGCTATCGCACGTGAATTTTGCAACAAAAAGGAGCAACAAAATGTCACTCCCACAAAAATCTATTATTTATTTGATGTATTCGTACAATTTGTACAGTTTTTTGGACGTTTTGCCTGCGTAAAGAGTTTTGAACACAAACTTTTCGCCACCCTTCAAGTGGTCAATCAGATGAGATGGTGTGATGTTGTGTTCTGCAACAAATGTCAACTTTGTGCCACACTCCAACACTTGTGCATTTTTGACTCCGTAAACTTTGTTTACGCCAACATCTTTCACGGGATTTTTAATTTTGCTCATCTTTGCAGCAAATGGCGTGTAGCAATCCACCAAAAGGGACAATTTTTCAAAGTGATTGCAAAGTTTTGCCAACAACTGTTGCAATTGCTCGTTTGTAAGATACATGCTTACACCTTCCATCACCACAATGGCATGCTCCGCTGTGGGCATGCTGTCTACAAAAGTGGTGTCGGCAAGGTCGCTTGCAATCATGTAGTAGAGGTCCGTTTCTTGGTAGTGTAGTTTGCGTTCTTCGATAACGTTGGCAAAGTCCACGTCGTACCACATTGTGTCGTTTGGTACACGCAAAATGCGACTATCCAATCCGCATCCCAAGTGCAAAACGACGGAATTTGGATGGTTTTCAAGTTGTTTGCCAAGCCACTCGTCAAACACAGCGGAGCGCATACCCATGTAGTATGCAAGCCACTTGGATTTGGACTTGCCCTTCAATGGGAATTGCACTTTGTCCCAAATTTCCTCCGCCTTTTTGTCTTGTAGAATGATACCTTTTTTACTTACCAATGCTTTGCCGTAAAGGGGTATGTACATTGTTTTGTTTACGCTGTTCATGTTGTTTATCCTATGTAATTTAGTTAGGTAAAATAATACCACAAACGTCAGCACTTTTCAATAGTATTTGCAAATTTGGCTGCGGTTTAGCAAAAAGAAATAAAATCCCAATGATGTTATTGTCAAGCGGTGGCGGTTAACCATGCCAACATTGTTAAAACAAAAAAAATACCAAGTCGTTTGACTTGGTACTTTTGATGGCTCCCCCAGTTGGACTCGAACCAACGACCCTGCGGTTAACAGCCGCATGCTCTACCGACTGAGCTATAGAGGAATATTTGGTTATGCACTTGAATGCTTATGTATCTTACCACTACGCAAAAGTTTTGTCAATGATTTTTTATCAGTTTTTTGCTAAAATTTTTCAAATTGTTTTGTTGGCGATTTTTGTGGTGGCAGTAGTGCGTGGTGATGAGATGGCTTTTGCTACCACTGTGATTGCAAATTTTATCGATGTTTTCCGTTGTTGCAAAAATTTTTATTAAAAGTTTTTATAAAATTGTCGAACATCTGTTCTAAATTGATAAAATTTGGAAAATTTTTCAAAATTTTTTCAAAAAAGTGGTTAAAAAGGGTTGAAAATGGTTAAGTTTTGTGTTACAATACTCTTGCATAAAAATCAAGGAGTGTAGGCACATGTTTTTGGTTGGAAATCAACAACACGCGTTGGACGACAAAAACAGAATAAGACTTCCCGCGAAGTTCCGTGAGCAACTGGGTAATCAGTACATTTTGATGCCTGGTACAAACGGATGTATCTTTGTCTACGCTATGGACGAGCAACAACGCTTGATTAAACTCATCCAAGAGGCCGATTCCTTCGACCCTGTTCAAGCGGAACGCATCCGTTCCATTGCAGAGTTTTCCGCAGTGGTGGAGGCAGACGCGCAAGGTCGTTTCATGTTGCCACCAGACTTGATTGAAATTTGTGGCATCACCAAAAACGTTCGTATCGTTGGTGCCATCTCCAAAGCGGAAATTTGGAGTGAGGAAAGATACATGGCTCGTCGCAACGGCAAAGACCACTCCGCAGCCGGTTTCGACAAGTTGTACAAGAGCTTGCACGAAACATTGGAGATCAAATGATTTTCGCACACAAGTCGGTGCTCCTAGACGAGTGCATTGATGGACTTAACATCAAACCTAACGGAATCTACGTAGATTGTACCGCCGGTGGTGGTGGCCACTCTGCGGAAATCCTCAAAAAATTGGATGGCGGTTTGCTCATCGACGTGGACAAGGATTTGGAAGCGTTGGCAGTTTGCAAAAACCGTTTCCAAGGACAAAACGTCAAGTTTGTCCACTCCGACTTCAAAAGTTTGCCAAACTTCTTGCGCGAACTTGGCATCAGCAAAGTTGATGGTATCCTTGCTGATTTGGGCGTATCCAGTTACCAAATTGACAATGCCGACCGAGGTTTCTCGTACATGGCAAGCCAAGCGCCATTGGACATGCGCATGGATGCAACGCAAACTTTGACTGCGGAAACAATCGTCAACACCTACGACGAACACAAATTGTACACAATCATTCGCGACTATGGCGAAGATAACTTTGCAAAAAACATTGCAAAAAACATTGTAATCGAGCGTCAAAAAGCGCCAATCAAAAGTTGCGGACAACTTGTTGCAATCATCGAAAAGTCCATCCCACTTGCCGTTCGCAAAAAGGGCGGACACCCAGCCAAACGCACCTTCCAAGCGCTTCGCATCGAAGTCAACAAGGAGTTGGACGGACTGGAAAAGTTTTTGCACAATGCCGTTGACCTTTTGAATCCCGATGGCCGAATTGCCATCATCACCTTCCACAGTTTGGAAGATCGCATCGTAAAACATGCATTCAACGATTTGGCAACAGATTGTATCTGCCCACCAAGTCTTCCCATTTGTGTTTGCGACCACAGAGCCAAAGGCTTTTGCGTAAACAAAAAACCAATTCTTCCTAGTGAAGAAGAACTAAAAGAAAATTCCCGCTCTCAAAGCGCAAAGTTGAGGGTGTTCCAAAAAAAGTAAGGAGGCACGACAATGCAAAACGGCTTCAATTCCCAACCACAAGTTATGACCGATGTGTATGCAGATGTAAACACATCTCCTTTGTTCAACAATTTTGCAGATACTCAAGAGTTTTCCATGTCTGCAATTCAACAAAAACTTGGAGATATCGCTCAAACAACAAGCGAAACTGCAACATCCACACCAGATTTGATGCCATCCGGTCAAACATTGAACATGTCTTTTGCTCGCAACTATGCTCCAACGCAAACAGCAACAAAAGTAAGTTCTAAAACAAAAGCGCTTGTAATAAGCTATGTAGCAGTGGTATTGATGCTTGTTTTGGCAGTAACACTTGTTGGTGTTTCCGTTGGTACATCCTTTGCAACAGCAGTAGCAGCACAAGCAGCGTATAGCGAAGTTACTTCTCAACTTAACGAAGTTACTCAAGTTGCCTCTCAAGAAGACTACGCCGACTTGATGGCAAAAGCCGAGTCACTTGGCTACGTTGACGCATCCGCATCCAATACTCTTAGTTACACAGAAATCGAAACAAGACCCGCACAAAATATTTCCGTTCAAACAAACTGGTTTGATTCCTTGTGCGATTGGTTGTGCGGAGTATTTGGAGCATAATTTGGAAAACAACTACTATCTATCTAAAAAACGATTGCTGACACTTTTGGTGGCAGCAATTTTTTTATTTTTTGGCATATTTTTGCGTTTGGCGTATATACAAGTAGTTTGGGGTAAACAACTGCAACAAAAGGCAAGCAATCAATGGCAACGGGATTTGCCCATCAAGGCCTATCGTGGAGATATTTTAGATACAAACGGCAGTTTGCTTGCAACCACCGAAACAAGTTATGGTTTGTATGCGCGTCCGCAAAGTGTAGTTGATGCCGACGTTTGCGCTCAAACATTGGCAAACATTTTGCAAAAGGACTACCAAAAACTGCACGACAAACTTACTACGCGTGGTGTTTCGGAAGTTACTCTTGCCACAACAATAACGGTAGAGCAGGCAGAACAAATTCGCGAGTGCAACCTGCAAGGAGTGTACATCGCATCAAAAGGTGTGCGAAGCTACGTCTACGGCGACTTTTTATCGCAAGTGCTTGGGTTTGTGTCCAGCGATGGCGTTGGACAAACGGGTATCGAGTCCTACTACAACAAGTATTTGCAGGGGATTGACGGCAAACTGCTCACCGAAACGGACCTAGTAGGCCAAGAACTAAAGGATGGCTCAATGAACTACATTTCTGCAGTTAATGGCTTGTCCGTCACGCTGACTATTGATGCAACAATTCAAGCGATAGTGGAAAACGTTTTGCAACTTGCCATGCACCAACAAAATCCGCAAGGGGCAAGGTGTATCGTGTTGGACGTTACCACAGGCGAAGTGCTTGCAATGGCATCCAAACCAAGTGTGGATTTGAACAATCTTCCGCGTGACGACTTGGAAACGTTGATGAAGTACTCCAAAAACACTTTGCTAACGGATATCTACGAGCCGGGGTCTACCTTCAAGGTGCTTACTGCCGCCGCCTGCTTGGAGGAGTATGTCAAAGGCAATCCAAATGCCTTTTCCGCAACACACGTTTTTGGCAACTCGGCGGGTACGCGCATTATTGATGGTTCAAAAATCAAGTGCTGGACAAAGCACGCCAATGGCAAACACTCCAATCAAACGCTTGCCGATGCGCTAAACAACAGTTGCAACCCAATTTTTACCGATATTGCTCTTTCGCTTGGCAAGGACGTGATGTACGACTACCTAAACAAATTTGGTTACGGCAAGCCCACGGGAATAGATTTTCAAGGGGAGCAGGGCGGTTTACTGGTATCCCAAACGGCGGTTACTCGTGGCGACTTGGCTCGCATTGGCTTTGGTCAAACCATAGCCGTCACTCCTTTGCAACTTTGTATGGCAACGTCAGCGGCGGTAAATGGCGGATTGCTTATGCAACCATATCTTGTAAAGGAAATTTCCGACCCAACAACCGGCCAAGTGGTGCAACGGTTTTACCCTACGGTGGTAAACAGGGCAGTAAGTGAGCAAACAAGCGCAACCATAGCCAAGATGCTAGAGGGTGTCGTCAAAAACGGCGGTGGCAAAAATGCCTACATCGAGGGCTACCAAGTAGGTGGCAAAACTGGTACAGCGCAAAAATTTGTAAACGGTGCTTTGGCGCAAGGTAAGTACGTATCCTCCTTTGTGGGATTTTTCCCCGCAAGTAGTCCCAAGTACCTTTGCTTGTTTATTGTTGACGAGCCACAAGGTCAAAGTTATGGATCCATTGTTGCAGCGCCCTATGCCGGACTAATTTTCAGGGAAATCATCAACTACAAACAAATTGAGCCGTTGGAGTGATTGCTAGTATCACAATTGAGTTTTTTCTAGTGAGTGACCTAGACTTTTGTTGGAGCAGTTGCAGTTTGTGCCATCAATTTCGTGGTTTAGTGCGTAGTCGCTCATAATTTACTATCGCAACTAATACAATAATTTGCAGGACAAGTGATAGTTTTGCTTGTTTTGCAAATTATTTTTGTTTTGGGGCAAGTTTGTGTATATTCAGCAAATTATCAACGGTCTAAAGTGTCAAGTTGTGGGTACCGATAACCCAGACGTAACAAACCTTTCTTGCGACACGTCAACAGTTACACAAGGCAGTTTATTTTTCTGTTTGAAAGGTCAACAATATGATGGGCACAACTTTTTTCGCAAGGTGATTGGCGATGGTGCTGTTGCCATCGTTACCGAAAGAAAACTGGACACGTCACTTTTGCAAATTATCGTGCCAAACACTCGCATTGCAATGTCCGTTTGCGCCAAAAACTTCTACGAAAACTCCGCCGACAAAATGCGCCTTGTTGCCATCGTTGGCACAAACGGAAAGACTTCCACATCCTACATCCTACAAAATATCTTGCAAAAAGCCGGCACAAACACCGCTGTCGTTGGCACAAATGGCGTATTTTTCAACAATCAGCATATTGCTTGCAATTTGACAACTCCCGATCCAATTTTGCTACACAAACTGTTCAAGCAAATGCACCAAAACAACGTACAAACTGTTGTGATGGAGGTGTCCGCGCACGCCATTGCTTTGCAAAAAGTTTATGGGTTACACTTTGATGTGGCAATTTTTACCAATTTTTCCCAAGACCATTTGGACTTTTTTCGCACAATGCAAAACTATGCTGATGTCAAAAGTAGTTTCTTTTGTCAAGACAACGTTACCAATGCAGTAGTAAACGTGGACGATGCTCTCGGCAAGCAAATTTACGGCAAAATGCCGTCAGTTTCCTACGGATTTGACCTCAATTGCGATTGTTTTGTGCAAAACATCCAAACTTTGGATGGACTTACGACATTCGAAATGTCCCTGTTTGGCAATCGCGCCATTGTGCAAACCAAACTCCAAGGGCAGTTTAATATCTACAACATTTTGTCAGCAAGCGCAACGGCATCCGTTTTGGGAGTGCCCATCAGTACCATTGTCGATGGCGTAGAACAGGTGGAGCACATCGACGGCCGAAACCAAACACTAATTCGCAACGATGGTGCTAAAATTGTTATCGATTTTGCGCACACTCCCGATGGATTGGAAAACATCTTGTCCTACCTAAGGAGTGTTTGCAAAGGTCAGCTGATCGTTTTGTTTGGATGCGGTGGCAACAGGGACAAATTCAAGCGTCCATTGATGGCGGAAGTAGTTTCCAAGTACGCCGATTTTGCCATTGTCTCCAACGACAATCCGCGGTACGAAGATCCCAAGGTCATTGCCAAAGACATTGTTTCGCGACTTTCTTGCAAGCACAAAGTGGTGCTAAATCGCTCCCAAGCAACGGAGTACGCATTGTCGCTGGCAAGTTGTAACGATATTGTGGCAATCCTTGGCAAGGGTGCCGAGCGCTATCAGGAAATCAAAGGCAAAAAGGTGCCGTATTCCGATTTGGAAGTAGTATCGCGATTGCTTAACGTTACATAGTGGCTATCACTTCTAAAAGCGATGGCTACAACTTGCGATAGGACAAAACCTTCGCAAAATCTTTCGCCAAGGAGCGCTATGAACAACTATTTTGCATCCATTGTGGCATTCGCGTTTAGTTTGCTACTAAATTTTTTGCTTTTACCCATATTGAAACGTGGCAAAGCGCGCCAACAAATACTCCACTACGTAGCCGAGCACAACGCTAAAAACGGAACTCCAACCATGGGAGGAATTGCCTTTATTTTGGCAATCTTGATGGCTGGATGTATCTTTTGCGACCTGCAAAATCGCGGAACAATTGTAATTTTGTGCGTTTTTTTGGGCTACGCAATTGTGGGATTTTTGGACGACTTTATCAAAGTGCGTTTCAAACGTAACATGGGCCTAAAAGCCTACCAAAAGTTGGTAGTGCAACTTGTCATTGCCATTTTGGTGGCAATTTTTGTCTACAACGATATTTCCATCGGTAGTACTTTGCGCCTGCCATTTAGCCAAAAACAGGTGGATTTGGGTGTTTGGATTGTACCACTTGTAGTGTTTGTGTACCTTGCTTGCACCAATGGTGTCAACTTGACGGACGGCATCGATGGCCTTGCAACAACCACAACAATTTGCTTTTTGTTTGGTATGATTTTGCTACTAAACAAAGAGCAAGGTCTACTTTTGAGTGTTGGCGATACCTATGCATATGCGCAAACTCAAGGGGTAGTCAAACTGTGCTACATTGCTATTGGCGCTCTTGTTGCCTTTTTACTTTTCAACTGCAACAATGCCAAAGTTTTTATGGGGGATACTGGCTCCCTTGCATTGGGCGCGCTGGTTGCTTGCAGTGCAATTTTCACTCGGCTAACGTTGTTTATCCCCATTGTTGGACTGATGTTCGTTGTAAGTTGCCTGTCAGTAATTTTGCAAGTGGTGTACTTCAAGGCTACCAAAGGTAAGCGTATTTTCCTAATGGCGCCATATCATCATCACTTGCAACAAAAGGGGCTTAGCGAAACGCGTATTTGCGTTGTATATGCCACAGTAACCTTGCTTGCAATCGGCATTTTGATGGCTTGTGGAGTATAATATGACAGACATAGTAATCTACGGACGGGGCAAAACAGGTCAATCTCTCAAGAAATTGCTACAAAAACAGGGCAAAAAGGCAATTTTCTACGATGATAGTCAAGGGTTTGACATTTCCTACAATTTCAACCCGCAAACAACGGTTTTGCTTAGTCCCGGCGTAAACCCAATCGCAAAAGGCATAACCTTAGCAAAAAAATGTGGCGCAAAAGTTCTAACAGAGTTGGAGTATTGCTTTCCACTTTGCAAAGCGTCCGTTGTTTCCGTCACGGGCACAAATGGCAAAACAACCACTTGCGAACTAATTTACCACATTTTGAAATTGGCAGGCAAAAGCACCCATCTTTTGGGTAACGGCGGTGTGCCTTTTGCCGAAAGGGTTTTGGAGTGTCAACCACAGGATGTTGTCGTGTTGGAAAGTTCTAGTTTTCAACTGAACGATTGCGCCAATTTCCAACCAAAGGTTAGCGTCATAACTAATCTTGCGGTAGACCACTTGGATTATCACAAAAGTATTGCCGACTATTCCCTTGCCAAGCAAAACAACTTTGTGCACCAATCGGCAGATGACTTTGCAATTTTCAATGCAGACGACAAAAATGCCATGGCTTTGGCTCAAAAGTGCAAAGCACACACCTTGTTTTACTCAGTTAGTAACTCCAATGCCAACTGCTATATTTATGATGGCAATGTGCATCTAAACATCTTTGGCAAAAGTCAAGTTTGCAAAGGCGAAGTTTTACTAAAAATGTTCAAGCACAACCAAAGTAACTGCTTGTCAGCAATGCTTGCATGTAGCATTTTTGGCGTAACTTTGGAACAAAGTTTGCAAGCAATTGGCACATTCGCGTTTCCGCCACATCGCATGCAAGTGGTGGCAAACTTTTGCGGTGTAACTTTTGTGGACGACAGCAAAGGCACCAACGTCCACGCGACCGTTTTCGCTTGCCAAAGTACGCAAGGCAACGTGGCGTTGATACTTGGTGGCTCGCAAAAAGGCTACCAATTTGACGAAATTTTTCGCAGTTTACCTACTGGCATCAAGTACGTTTGCGCAACAGGTCAAACGGCAATGGACATCTTCCATTGTGGCAAAAAGCATGGTAAAATTGTTCACGTTTTTGACAACCTAAAGGAGTGCGTCAAGGCGTCATTTGATGCCGTAAAACATATTGGTGGTACGGTGCTAATGTCCAACGCATGCGCCAGTTTCGACAAGTTTAGTGGGTATGCCGAGCGGGGAAATCATTTTCAACAGTTGGTTGAGGAACTAAAAATTGAAAGTCAAGTTTGATTACATATTGTTTGTTGCCGTCCTGTTTTTGGTGGCAATTGGACTAGTTTTTGTGTACAGCGCAAGCATGTACTCCGCCCAAGCAACCTATGGCAACAAGTACTTTTTTATCGGCAAGCAACTTGTTGGCGCGCTTGTAGGTTTGGTCGTGATGGTTGCGCTAATTTTTGTAAAGTTGGACATCGTCAAAAAATTTTGGATTGTTGGCATTGTTGCATCCATTTTGCTACTTGGCTTGGTGTTTGTTCCAGGTATTGGTGTGGAAAACTACGGCGCACGTCGTTGGATTGGTTTTGGCAGTTTTACTATTCAGCCATCGGAAATTGCCAAGTTTGCCTACGTGTTGTTTTGTGCAACTTACATGGCAAAAACCGATATGTCCAAACTAAAAAACTGCATTTGGCCAGTTTTGGTGGGAGTGGTGTTTTGTCTGCTTATCATTGCCGAACCCAACATGTCCATCACAATGTGCATGGCAATGCTGATGGTGCTAATGC
This sequence comes from Clostridia bacterium, assembly GCA_017409765.1. Classification (GTDB taxonomy): domain Bacteria; phylum Bacillota; class Clostridia; order Christensenellales; family CAG-314; genus Fimimonas. Next base: position 16,315 of record JAFQSA010000015.1, read on the forward strand.
TGTTTATCGGCGGGATGAAATCCAAGTACTTTTTGCTCCTGCTTGTGCCACTTGCATTGGCCGTTCCCTTGCTTATCATTGCCGAGCCGTATCGACTTCAGCGCCTTCTGGCATTTGTCGATCCATGGGCATCCCCAAAGGGGGAAGGGTATCAACTGATACAATCACTCTATGCCCTTGGCGGTGGCGGATGGTTTGGTGTGGGGTTGTTCAATAGCCGTCAAAAGTACCGTTTTTTGCCCTTTGCTGAAAGCGATTTTATCCTTTCCGTCATCGGTGAGGAGATTGGGCTTGTTGGGTGTCTGTTTGTATTTGTGCTGTATTTGGTGGTAATTTTGCGCGGAGTGCGCATTGCCATCAACTGCAAGGACAAATTCAGTTGTTTTTTGGCAAGTGGCATTTGTGCCGTCATTGCCGTACAAACTGCGCTAAACTTTGCCGTTGTGACGGGCAGTATTCCCCCAACGGGACTTCCTTTGCCATTTATCAGCTATGGTGGCACGTCGCTTGTGGTGTTTATGGGCGCGGTGGGCATACTGCTCAACATTTCTCGTCAAGTATTACAAGATGTTGGAGTAAAAAATTGGATTACATAGTTAGTGGTGGAAACAAGCTCTATGGCGAGTTGCCTGTGTATGGTGCCAAAAACTGCGCATTGGCATTGCTGGGCGCAACGACGCTTACCGACGAAGAAATTGTGCTAACAAACTGTCCGCAAATTGTCGATGTGCAAAACATGCTACAACTTTTGCAAACGTTGGGCAAAAAGGTTTGGCGCGTTGGCGACGTCGTTGGTGTTAGCGGTGCGCTCAACACAACAATCGTCACAACTCCGCTTGCCTCCTTGATACGTGGCTCGGTGTTGGTAATGGGCAGTATCTTGGCAAAGTATGGTCAAGTTGAACTACCTTTGCCGGGCGGATGCGCCATTGGCAGTAGGCCTATTGATATCCACCTTGATGGTCTTCGAAAAATGGGTGTTGATGTTTGCGAGCAAGATACACAAGTGGTTTGCATAGGTAAACCAAGGTGTGTTACTTACAAATTGCGTTTTCCAAGTGTAGGTGCAACGCAAAACTTGATTTGCGCAAGTGTATTGTCAAACGGCAAAACTGTACTAAAAAACTGTGCCATTGAGCCGGAAATTGTTGCGCTAGAACGATTGCTTATCAATATGGGCGCAAAAATTAGCGGTGTGGGATGCTCCACCGTTACAATCACAGGCGTAAGCAGTTTGCATACGGCAACAGCCAACGTGATACCAGACAGGGTTGTCACGGCAACCTACCTTGCAAGTGTTGTGTGTGCAGGTGGAAAGGTAACTTTGACAAACTGCAATCCACATCATTTGCGCAGTTTTTTGCAACTGGTATCAGCTAACTTTTCAACCAAAGTCTACAAGCACGAGATTCAAGTAGACGTCACCACAAAGGCATCAAGCTATGGTGTGGTGCAAACTGCCCCGTATCCGTATTTTCCAACGGATATGCAGTCACTACTTTTGAGTATGTCTTGTTACGCACGCGGTCAAACAACCATAGTGGAAAACTTGTTTGAAAATCGCCTTTTGCACAATGCCAGCCAACTCAACAAAATGGGTGGCAACGTTGTTGTTGACGGTCGTGTTGCAACAATCAATGGTAGCACGCTTGTTGGTGCGGACGTTTTTGCTCGTGACTTGCGCGGTGGCGCAGGACTTGTTGTTGCGGGACTTGGCGCGCAAGGTCAAACACACGTTCACGATGTAGAACACATCCACCGTGGCTACGCAAATTTGGCGCAAAATCTAAATTGTGTTGGCGCAAAAATACATACAGTAAACTAATCGGCATTTTTGCCGATTTTTTTATTAAAAAAGTGGTAATAAATCCGCCAAATTATTGACTAGTTTGCTAAATAGTATTATAATAAATATACAAAAAATATTGGTGGAGTGCGCTCCTTTGGGTACTCCATTTGAGGTATATCGTGAAAAGTAAAAGACTTTTGGTGTTTATCGCTATTGTAGCAGTGATACTTGTAATCATGATTGTATTGTCTGCTGTGTTCTCCATAAAAAGTGCCTGGGTAGTGATCCATCGTTTTGATGGTACCGAAAATTCCGTCCCACCAAACGCTCCAACAATCCAAGACATTTTGGACGTAACGGAAGGCAAAAACATCATTTTCCTTTCCAAGAGCGAAACCCTCAAGAGTTTGCAAACGGACGATTGGCACGCGGTTCAAGTGGTAAAAACATTCCCCAACAAAATCACAGTTCACTTTATTGAACGTGCGCTTGCTGTCAAAATTGTCGTTAGTGGACAAGATATCTACATCGACTCCAAGGGTAACGTTATGCCCAAGCAAGAAAATGCAACTTGCATTAACATTTCCTCTGCTTTCGACTTATTGGACGTTGCCTCTCAAGAGGTAAATCAACCACTCAAGTTCAATTCGGAGAAAAACAACCAACGTTTGCAACAAATTTTGCAAGTAGTAATGGCTGTTTGGCGTTGCAAGGTAGAGTTGCCCGATGCTCCGGCAGTACTTGGCGAGTCTAATGTATTCACCTACAATGAGAGTAATCTTGTCATCAAGATGCCATCTGGTGCAAAAATTGTGGTGTATGCTCCTGAAAATAATTTGGAAGAAAGGATGTTGAGTGCTTTTTCCGTCTACTTCAATGCAAACAACAAAAACCTTCAACAAGATGGTGTAATCATCACCGTGCGTGAAGATGGTAAAATCACAACAGACAAATAAACGAGGGTAAAATGAAAAATAATAGTGTAGCAATATTGGACTTTGGCTCCAGTAAGATTACCTGCATGCTGGCAAACAAGGTGTCCGATGGTGGCGATTTCATCATCAAGGCAGTTGGCAGAAGCAACTACAATGGCTTTGACGACAAGGGCTGGTACGAGCCCGACACCATCAAAAAGGCGGTGTTCGATGCCATCACACAGGTAGAAAACAAAACCGAAACAAAAATCAAGGAGATCTACGTTGGTGTTCCCGGTGCATTTTGCGCAGTAGCATCTAGCGAATCCTCCATCACGTTCCGTTCCAAAAAGAAACTAGATAACCAAGATGTCGAAGACCTTATCAGCAAGGCGGATATCTTCGATTGTGGCTCCGATTTGGCGCCTCTTGGTGGCAAACCAGTCTACTTTGTTCTTGATGGTGGCATCAAATGTTTCGACATTGTTGGCAACATCGCAACAAAGGTATCCGCATTGGTATCTTTTTCCTTCATGAAGAACTACTTCCGTCAAACGGTAGCGCCAATTTTGTTGGAAAAGGGCATCAAAAAGGTAACCTACGTCAACTCTTGCGAGGCGCAAGCAATGTACATTTCCAACGCGTTGTACATCAATGGCTACTCCATTGTTGTGGACATTGGACACATCACAACCAATGTATCTTTGGTTGGTGGCAAAGGTCTTTTGTTTGCAAGAACGTTCGCTTTGGGTAGTGGCTACCTTGCAAGCGACCTTATGCAAGTTATGGGCTTGGACTACAACTTTGCAATGAACGTTCTAACAAAAATCAACCTCAACTTGGATATCCACGATGGCGATGCCTACTCTGTAAATGGCCGTATGGTGGATGCAAAACGCGTCAACGAAGTTGTCAAAGCGCGTGTCGAGCAAATTGCCGAGCACATCATCAAGAGTTTTAGATACTGCGACAAGGAAATCCCCAGCAACACCGTCATTGTTTTGACCGGTGGTGGACTTACATACATCCGCGGTGGCGCAGACACGTTGGCAACAAGCCTTGGCAAACCTGTCAAAGTGTACACAAGTGCCAACCCACAAACAAACCACAACGAGTACACGTCTTGCTTTGGTTTGATTCACATGGCATGTTCCGAACAAAAAAGAGCTAAAAAGAGTTTGTTCAGCATTTTCAAAAGAACAAACAAAGGAGATAACTAATGGACTACAATTCAACAAATAACATTGCAAAAATCATGATCGTTGGTGTTGGTGGTGGCGGTGGAAACGCTGTCAACAGCATGATGAAAGCCGGTATCAGCAATGTAGAATATCTTGTTATGAACACCGACCAACAAGCACTTTCCAAACTCAATGCCAAAAAGATGGCCATTGGCGAAATGCTTACCAAGGGCTTGGGCGCTGGTGCCGACCCCGAAATCGGCAAGGCAGCAGCATTGGAAAGCAAGGATAAAATTCAAGAAGCATTGCAAGGCGTAGACTTGTTGTTTATCGCAGCAGGTATGGGTGGTGGCACAGGTACAGGTGCTGCTCCAATTGTTGCGCAAATTGCTCGCGAGTTGGAAATTTTGACCATCGCAGTTGTAACAAAACCTTTCAACTTCGAAGGTGTTCGCCGTATGAAAAATGCCGACATGGGTATCAACAACCTCAAAGGCAACGTTGACGCTCTTGTTATCGTTCAAAACGAAAAACTCAACAAGGACAAGAACTTCTCCATCAAGGACGCATTTGCCAAAGCAGACGAAATTTTGCTCCAAGGTATCCGTGGTATTACAGAAATTGTCGTTCAAGACGGCCGTATCAACCTCGACCTTGCTGACGTCAAGTGCGTAATGCGCAATTCCGGTATGGCTCACATGGGCATTGGCGAAGGCCACGGCAAAAACAAGACAATTGATGCTATCCGCAAGGCAGTTTACTCTCCATTGTTGGAAACAACAATCCAAGGCGCATCCAGTTTGATTGTCAACTTCCGTGGTGGCGACGACCTCACTTTGGACGAAGTAACAACAGGTGTAGACCTTGTTCGTCAAGTTATCTCTCCTGACGCCAACGTTTTGTTTGGTGTTGGCTTTGACGAAAATATGAAAGACGAAGTTCAAGTAACGTTGATTGCAACAGGATTTTCCGGTGGCAACGACTCCAAGGCGGCATTTTTCAGTAGCGAAACTGCAACTCACGTTCAAGCAAGCGCTTTGAAACATCACACAGTTGCGCCCGAAAACCCACTTGTAACACCATCTCAACCCATCATCCCACCTCAACCAGTGCAAAAACCCGTAGCACCCGCTCAACCAATGGAAAACCCAACAATTTCCGGCACAGTTGCAGTAGATGACGACCCATCAATTCCACCATTCCTTCGCAAAATGAGGAGTTAATTTATCATGCAAAGACTACTTATCAAAACACTTTTTGCACAAAGTGAAACATATTCCGAACAAATTGTAACAGTTTGCGGATGGGCTCGTACCATCCGCGACTCCAAAGTATTTGGCTTTATCGAACTCAACGACGGCAGTTGCTTCAAGAGTTTGCAAATCGTTTTCGAACAAGGCCAAATCGATAACTTCGACGAAATTGCCAAACTCAACGTTGGTAGTGCACTTGTCGTAACAGGCAAAGTGGTTTTGACTCCACAAAACAAGCAACCTTTGGAAATCAAAGCAACAAAAATCGAAGTTGAAGGCAAGTCCACACCCGACTATCCACTTCAAAAAAAGCGCCACTCTGTGGAATTTTTGCGCGAAATCGCACACTTGCGCCCACGTACAAACCTCATTTCCGCAACAATGCGCGTGCGTAGTCAAGCAGCATTTGCTTTGCACAGTTTCTTCCATCAAGAGGGCTTTGTGTACGTTCACACACCTTTGATCACCGCAAGCGACTGCGAGGGTGCCGGCGAAATGTTCAAGGTTACAACCTTCGACCTCAACAACGTTCCCAAAAAGGACGATGGCACAATCGACTACTCCAAGGACTTTTTCGGCAAATCGGCTAACCTGACAGTTTCCGGCCAACTCAATGCGGAAACTTACGCAATGGCATTTGGCAAGGTGTACACCTTTGGCCCAACTTTCCGCGCGGAAAAATCCAACACACTTCGCCACGCAGCAGAGTTTTGGATGATCGAGCCGGAAATTGCCTTTGCTGATTTGGCTGACGACATGCAACTTGCCGAAGACATGATCAAGTACGTTATCAACCACGTGCTTGCAACCTGCCCAGACGAAATTGATTTCTTCAACAACTTTGTGGACAAAGGCCTAAAGGAACGTTTGATAACACTTGCAAACTCCAAGTTTGAACGCATGACCTACACCAAGGCAATCGAATTGCTTGCTCCTCACAACGACAAGTTCGAGTTCCCTGTTTCTTGGGGATGCGACATCGCTACTGAGCACGAAAGATTTTTGACGGAAAAAATCGTTGGTGGCCCTGTGTTTGTTACTGACTATCCAAAGGAAATCAAGTCCTTCTACATGCGCCTAAACGACGACGGCAAAACTGTTGCCGCAACGGACATGCTTGTTCCTGGTGTTGGCGAACTTATTGGTGGTAGCCAACGTGAAGAACGTATGGACGTTCTCCTTGCGCGTATGAACGAACTTGGCTTGAACCCCGAGGACTACTGGTGGTACTTGGAACTTCGCAAGTACGGTGGCACAAAGCACGCCGGCTTCGGTTTGGGCTTCGAGCGCCTTGTAATGTACCTCACAGGTGTACAAAACATCCGCGACGTACTTCCATTCCCACGTACAGTAGGCAACGCACAATTCTAATTTTTGCATAAAATTACACCCCTAAAGCGGTCTTTAGGGGTGTTTTTTTGTTGATTTTTACCCAAATGTGGTTTGTTACATGCTTTTTATCAAATCTGCATTGGCAACAATTGCTTTGGATGCAAAGTTTGCTTGCATTAGGTAATCGGCCCTTTTTACTGGATCTTGCTCGTCAAAGTATTGCGCGTAGTAGTCACAAACAAGCACTTGATAGAAGTACACTTTGAACATGTTTTCCAAATCGTAGTTGTTAAGTGGTGCGATTTTGGTGTAGCAAGACAAGTATTCCTCAAAGCGCATTTTATCAATTTTGCCATCAGTTGCCGATTTGTCCGTGTGTAGGAAAAATCTTACCAATTCCCAAACAACAGGTTGCTTGCAACATGACGTAAAGTCTATGATGTTTGTGTGGTTGCCTAGCACAATTTGATTGTTTGTAAAGTCACCGTGTGAGTTGCAACAAGTCAGTTTGCTAGCATCAAACTTCCAATTTTCAATGTGTTGTAGCAGGTCAATTCGTGCTTTGATGTAGCAAGCAATTTCCTCATTGCCAAGCGCAATCGCTTTTGCTAGCGATTTTTGGTAGGATTTTTCCGCCCTTTGTGGTGTCATAAAGTGGAAAAATCCTTGAGATATACCTTCTGGCAAAGCAAATTCCCTCAAATTGACGTGTATTTTTGCAAGCAAAGTTGCGCACTCATTGACAATTTTCGTATCCAACGAGTTGTGTTGTACGGTTTTACCTTCCACAAATTCGTAGACATTGGCAACATAGCCATCCAACTCGCAACTGTATGCATTGTGCACGTTTTTGACAAATTTTGGGACAAAAATGCCACATTTTGACAACTTTTCGCACACAAATGGTTCAATTTGTGGATGGTTCATGCCATCTTCTTTGGTCAGTTTTAGCAGGTAATTTTTGTCAATTGAAGTAACTTTGTAAGTTTTGCCACCAGCACCAGTTGTCATCTGTTTGATGGTTGTGGCATCAATATTATATTGTGTTTTTAGAAAGTTTTTCATATTTCAATAGCTCGTATTTCGATAGTTTTTGTGCTTTTATTATATCAAAGTGGGAAACAATTTTCAACATTTCTCACAAAATTAACAAACAATTGATGTATTCAATTTGTATATATTTTCCACCAAATTGGCAATACTATTGTCAGGAGGTGCTAATATGAAAAATTCTACAACAAAAAGCACAAAGTCAACAAAGTCTAAGGCAAAAACAACAGGTACAAAAAAGAGTGGTGGATGTTGCAAATCTTCCTCTCAAGAAAGCGAATCCGACCCGTTTGGTAGCTACACGGGCAACCCTGTCGGTTGGGGTATAGACGAACCACCAGTACAAGACGCCGACGACTTGTAACAATGCAAGTAAAACTTGCAAAATCAAAAAAAGACTGTTGCAAAACAGTCTTTATTTTTTGGGAATATTCACGTCAAAAGATATGCCTGTCGAGCGCTCATCACAGTGTAGGCAAATTTGTCCACATTGCCAACGGTAGGTCAATGCAATGCCGTTTGGGTGCCTTGGTGGCTTGGGCGGTTTGGGTGGCGTGTTGCACCTTTTGCGGATATTTTCGTACGTTTGTTGGTTCAAAAACCTGTCACAATGGCAATTTTTCATATTTTATTGTATGTCAAAACACAAAAATTTGTCAAAACACTTGAAAAGTTAACCAAAGTGTACTATAATAATACCAACTCAGGATAAGTCTTGGCGAGCATTGTCAGGCATCCAGCAGTAATCTGAAAGGAGGAAAATACCCATGGTGTTCGAAAAAGTTCAAAAACTTCTTGCTGAACAACTCAACATTGACGATCCAAACACAATCACAATGGAGTCCAACGTTATTGCTGATTTGCACGCAGATAGCCTTGACGTAGTAGAAATGCTCATGTCCTTGGAAGATGAGTTTGGCATTTCCGTACCAGACGAAATTGCTAACGAACTCGTTACTGTAAAGGCAATTGTAGAGTTTATCGAATCTCAAAAGTAATCTCTAACCCAAGTCCAAGTGGCTTGGGTTTTTTATTGCAATTTTTTTGTTTCGTACTGTATGTCGTTTGTGCGGTGCGATACGTTTTCAAAAGTGTCACGTTGTTAGGTAGCGTGGCCTTTTTTGCCTTGCTGATAGTTTTTTTGTATAACTGGACTGCTATCAACCTTTTTGCGTATGGTGGTGCTACCTTGCTACCCCCATTTGATATATTTGACAAACTTTGTCGGTGTCAAATAATAGTCGAGCACTTTGCATACACTATAACCATGTACGAAGTAACACTAAGCACCCCAACGGAACAAAACTACCTGCTTGAAGGTATTTCAACCAACTTGTCGCGATATATTGCACAAATTGATGGCACACATGTAACTTTGCAATGCAAAAATCGCAGTTACTTGAGCATTGCTTGTAGGGACACCTTTCGCCACCAACTGCAACACATTTTGCAAGAGGAAGTTGCCACAACCCTTTCCCTTGGATACAAAAGCATCTTTGTTAGGCGCTTGTTGGATTTGGATAACGCCAACTTCTACCAAAACGTGCTAATTGACACAATGTGCGCCTTCGACCACAAGTATGATGCCCATCAACTTGCGGGTATTGTGGATGCCACAAGCAACATCTATATTGATGGCTACTACAACTTTCGTATGGCAAACTTCAAGCGTAGGTGGCAAAACGTCGTAAACATGGTGCTGGAAAACGACTATCTACTACACGACAACGAACTAATTTTGGAGTTTTTGCAGTACTTGTTGCAATCGGTCGACGTCAAAACGCAACAACTATCTGTTTGCTTTGATACCTATGGTTACACTTTGTACGATGCAAGCGGTAAAGTGGTGCAAAGCATGTCGGCTTTTTCGCAGGAAAGTACCGCCGAGCAATCGGCACTCGTCAATGCAATTTGCCAAAATGTCCAACAACTAAAGGTGTATCACTCAAGTGACCTCTCGCAAGATTTTTGCGACATAGCCAAAGCATTGTTCGATGTTCAATTTGTCCAAGTTACCTAATCTTTGCATTTGTCCCCTTGTAATGCGCAACTGTTGCAAAAAATTGCCACAAAACAGTTGACTAATTTTGCAATAAATATTAAAATTAAACCATCAATACACCCGTGATCAAAGACATGTTTGGCAAAGGTAGTTTTACAGAGAGTAACAGCAGGCTGAGATTGTTGCAAACGAAATTGTCAAGTACCACTTTGTAAGGTGCGTTCCTTTGTACGAAAACAAAGGCAAAGAGTGGGCAATTTATTGCCAAATAAGGTGGAACCGCGAAATTTATTCGTCCTTATGAGAGTTTTCTCATAGGGATTTTTTTATTTACAGGAGGTAAAATATGTCTATCAAAGTATCATTGCCAGATGGTAGCATCAAGGAGTTTGACAGTCCAGTAACAGCGTTGCAAGTTGCTGAAAGCATTTCCATGGGACTTGCTCGCAATGCCGTTTGTGCGGAAATTGACGGTGTTCCTTGCCAACTTGATCAAGTTATCGACCACGATGTGTCTTTCAAAGTGTTTACACTCAAAAACGACGAAGGCCTTGCAGTACTTCGCCACTCAACAGCACACTTGATGGCACAAGCAATTTCTCACATTTGGCCACAAGCCAAGTTTGCTATTGGTCCCGCTATCAAAAATGGTTTTTATTACGATATCGACTTCGAAGGTGCAGTAGTTGCGCCAGAAGATTTGGAAAAAATCGAAAAGGAAATGGAAAAGATTGTCAAGGCAAACTTGCCAATCATTCGCGAAGAAATGGGCAGATTGGAGGCAATCGAATTTTTCAAGGCTCATGGCGACTTCTACAAGGTGGAAATTCTTAGCGAACTTGATGCAGAAACAGTTTCCTTGTACCGTCAAGGCGACTACGTTGACCTTTGCCGTGGCCCACACATCAGTTCCACAGGCAAACTAAAGGTGTTCAAACTCACAAGCATTGCCGGGGCTTACTGGCGTGGCGACACAAACAACAAGATGCTCACACGTATCTACGGCACAGCTTTTGAAAAGAAGGCAGAACTTGACGAGTACATCATGCGCATGGAGGAGGCAAAACGTCGCGACCACCGCAAACTCGGCAAGGAACTTGATTTGTTCGACATCTTCGACGAAGGCCCTGGCTTCCCATTCTTCTTCCCCAAGGGAATGATTCTCCGCAACACTTTGGAAGATTTTTGGCGTCACGAACACATGCTTGCAGGCTACCAAGAAATCAAAACTCCAATGATTTTGAACCAAGCATTGTGGCACCGCAGTGGTCACTGGGATCACTACAAAAACAACATGTACGTTGTAAAAATTGATGACGAAGACTTCGCCATCAAGCCAATGAACTGCCCAGGCGGTATGCTTGCTTACAAGCGCAAGCCACACAGTTACCGCGATTTGCCCGAACGTAGTGCAGAACTTGGCACAGTTCACCGCCACGAACTTTCCGGCGCTTTGCACGGACTTATGCGCGTTAGATGTTTCACTCAAGACGATGCTCACATCTACATGACACCCGAGCAAATCGAAAGCGAAATCGAAAATGTTGTAAAACTTATCGACAAGGTTTACAAAGTGTTTGGCTTCAACTACCACTTGGAACTTTCCACTCGTCCAGAAGACAGCATGGGAACTGACGAACAATGGAACACAGCAATCGACGCGTTGAAATCCGCCCTTGACAAACTTGGCAAGGACTACGAAATCAACGAGGGCGATGGTGCATTCTACGGACCAAAAATCGACTTCCACTTGGAGGACAGCATCGGCCGTACATGGCAATGTGGTACAATCCAACTCGACTTCCAAATGCCCGAGCGTTTTGACCTTACCTACGTTGGTCAAGATGGCGAAAAGCACCGTCCAGTTATGATTCACCGCGTAGTTTTGGGTAGTATCGAACGCTTTATCGCAATTTTGACAGAGCACTTTGCAGGCGCATTCCCACTTTGGCTTGCTCCTGAACAAGTTGTTATCGTCCCCATTTCCGAAAGTCAAGCGGACTACGCTCACGAAGTTTGCCAAAAACTCTTGGATCTTGGCATCCGTGTTCGCGTGGACGACCGCAACGAAAAGATGGGCTACCGCATCCGCGAGGCACAACTTCAAAAGGTTCCTTACATGCTTGTTCTTGGCGACAAGGAAAAGCAAAATGGTGCAGTTGCAGTTCGTAACCGCAAAAAGGGCGACTGTGGCGTTATGTCCTTTGAAGAGTTTGCTCAAAAACTTGCAGAGGAAATTGCTACAAAATCCATGGATATGTAACGTAAACAACAAAAGCAAACTGGTTTTCAGTTTGCTTTTTTGCTATCTTGACAATTTTGGCACAAAGATATATAATTTGGGTACAATATCAGTCTTCTATGCTAAAACTTTGTTTTTTCGCGTAGAATACATTGGAGCAAAGTATGAAAACTTCCTTAGTGGTGCTTGCTGCTGGCATGGGCAGTAGATTTGGCGGACTAAAACAACTTCAACCATTGACAGCCGATGGCAAAGTGCTGTTGGACTTTTCCATTGACGATGCATTGTCCGTTGGCTTTGACGAAGTGGTGTTCATCATCCGCAAGGAGA
>JAFQSA010000016.1 GCA_017409765.1 Clostridia bacterium
GAGTATCAGTTACCTTACGACGGAGCAAAAGAAATGCTCCTTGTGGAAGATGTTGAAGATAGAGATTTCTTAGGCAAACTATTCGAGGCAATGTACGAGGAACTGCCGGAACCGAAGAAAAAGAAATAAACAAATTCCAATTTATCGAGTTGATAGTCTTTGTGGGAAAATTTTCAAAAGTGTAGCACACTATACTTTCAAATGAAAGTCGTGTGTTTTGCAAAGCATAAAGAAAGACTAACGAAAAAATCGTTAGTCTTTTATAATGCCTTAAAAAATTCCTATGGGACACGCACTTATTGTCAAGTCCTTTTGTTTTTTTATATGTGTGTGATGTATTCCACCAAGCAAAATTCCACCAAGTCGTAGGGGCGACCTGTGGTCGTCCGCAAAATGAGATGCAGATTTTTGCTTGTCGTGAATAATGATGGTGCAAGAAACGATGGCTATTTGATAGGCAAACTAACAAGTGGCATCAACTCGCCAAGAGTGTACACTTGGTAGTCGTCGTAACTTTTTGCAAGCACAATTTCGAAGTCGAGATTGCAAAACTCCGCCATCACTTGACGGCACACGCCACATGGTGGGCAAACGTCCGCTGTGCCCATTTCGGCGTCCTTGGCATTGCCGACAATTGCAATGGCAACAAAGTCCCGTTCCCCTTCGGAAATAGCCTTGAAAAAGGCCGTTCTTTCGGCGCAATTTGTTGGGGAAAAGGTTGCGCTTTCGATGTTGCATCCGCGGTAGATTTTGCCTGATTTTGTCAATAACGCCGCCCCTACAACCCAATTTGAGTAGGGTGCGTAGGCCATTTTTTGTCCTTCGTAAGCCTCGTTAACAAGCATTTTGTAGTCGATCATGGTTACCTCCGTACAAGGGATGGGTTTTGTGTGATTGGGAAGTGTATTATATATCAAATGCATGCATTTGTCAATAGTCAATTTTGTTAAAATCGTTTTGAAATTTGTTGAAAATTGACTGCAAAACGATGGTTTTTTGGCAAAAAAGTGGTGCATTTGTGTTGTTTTTGCGTAGTTGCCTGTTGTTGCAAATTTCAAAAAAATATGGGTATAATTTGCGCAAAAATGCCGTAAAAGCGTTGACATTGTAGGCGTAATATGGTATCATAATGTAGCACTTCTATAAGGGGTGTAATTTTTTGCGTGCAAAAAAGCAAAAATACACCAAAAAGTAAACAATTTGTAACATATATTAGGAGAACACAATTATGGCAGCAAAGAAAGGTAATAGAGTAAAGGTTGTTCTTGCTTGCACCGAATGCAAACAACGCAACTACGACACTTACAAGAACGGCAAGACAACAACAGGTCGTCTTGAGTTCAACAAGTATTGCAGATTCTGCAAAAAGCACACAACTCACAAAGAATCTAAATAGTAAGGAGAACAACTATGGCAGCACAACAAAAGACCAAAAAACCTGGCCTTTTCAAGAGAATCGGCAGATTTTTTGCTAAAAGTTGGTCAGAACTCAAAAAGGTTACATGGCCTACCTTCAAAAAAGTTGTCAGCAACACACTTATCGTATTGGCAGTAGTATTGTTTTTCTCACTTATTGTATTTGGTTTTGATACAGGCTTTATGTATCTTATCAAATGGATTGGCAGTATTGGTGCATAAGTAGGGTAAACTATGAGCGAAACTAACAACGCAAAATGGTATATTTTGCACACCTACTCCGGCTACGAAAGTTTGGTAAAAAAGTCTATCGAGCAAATGATTGAAAACGGTAATTTGCAAGATGTGATTTTGGACATCAAAATTCCAACCGAAACATTGGTGGAAGAGCGTAACGGCAAACTTAAGGCGTACGAAGCCAAAGTTATGCCTTGCTACGTGTTCATCAAATTGGTGTACTCATCCCAACTTTGGTTTATGCTTACAAACACTCGTGGCGTAACAGGTTTTGTTGGCCCAAACGGTAAGGCATGGCCCCTCGAAGAGGACGAAGTAAAACGCCTTCGCCTTGAGGAAAGAGTTGTCAACTTTGATATGGTTGTTGGCGACAACGTAACAGTTGTATCTGGCCCATTCGAAGGCTTGGTTGGTGTTATCAAATCCATCGACGAGGCACACCAAAAAGCGCAAATCATGCTCAACATGTTCGGTCGCGAAACAGCTGTAGATATGGACTTTGTCCAAATCGAAAAAATCAACGCAACACCTGTAACAGAGTAATCTGTTCCGTGTTATAAAAATCATGCCCCAAGCACGGCACAAAACTGCTAAATTATGGGAGAAGGCAAAGGATATTTGCTTTCGTTTAACCACGAATAGGAGGAAATCACAATGGCAAAAAAGGTTACGGCAGTTGTAAAACTTCAACTTCCTGCCGGCAAAGCAACACCAGCTCCACCAGTAGGTTCTGCTCTCGGTCCTCACGGTATCAACATCCCTGCATTCACAAAGGACTTCAACGCTAGAACACAAGACAAGGCTGGTCTTATCATCCCTGTTATCGTTACTATCTATCAAGACCACAGTTTCACATTCGTCTTGAAGACACCACCAGCACCTGTTCTTATCAAAAAGGCATGTGGTATCGAAAGTGGTAGCGCAACACCAAACAAAACAAAAGTAGCAAAAATCACTCACGCTCAAATTGAAGAAATCGCTAAACTCAAGATGGTAGACTTGAACGCTGCATCTTTGGAAGCGGCTTGCTCAATGATTGCTGGTACTGCTCGTAGTATGGGCATTGTCGTAGAAGGTTAAGGAGGCGTAATATGAAAGGTAAGAAATATGTTGACGCTTTGAAGAAGTACGACAAAACAAAGCAATATGACATGGGCGAAGCTATCGAAAAGGCTATCGAAATGGCAACTGCAAAGTTCGACGAAACTTTGGAATTGCACGTAAAACTCGGTGTAGACACACGTCACGCAGACCAACAAGTTCGTGGTGTTGTTGTTCTTCCAAATGGTACAGGTAAAACTGTTCGCGTACTCGTTATCGCTAAGGGCGCAAAGGCTGACGAAGCACAAGCTGCTGGTGCTGACTACGTAGGTGCAGAAGAATACATCGAAAAGATCACAAAACAAAACTGGTTCGAGTTCGACGTACTCATCACAACTCCCGATATGATGGGCTTGGTTGGTCGTATGGGTAAAATCCTCGGTCCTAAGGGCTTGATGCCTAACCCCAAGAGCGGTACAGTTACAATGGACGTAACAAAGGCTATCTCTGATATCAAAGCTGGTAAAGTTGAATACCGCGTTGATAAACAATCCATCTGTCACGTTATCTTCGGTAAGGTTTCCTTCGGTAAGGACAAGCTTCTCGAAAACGTTACAACAATCATGGACGCATTGATCAAGGCTAAACCTGCAAGTGCAAAGGGTACATACCTCAAGTCCGTTGCTATCGCAACAACAATGGGCCCTGGCGTAAAGGTTGCTTACAAAGCGTAACAAAAACTAAATTACTAACCCACAACCGTTCCAAAGACAGCAAGTATCCAAGTAAATCTTGCCGAGGTACAAACAGGTTAACACAGTCAAACATGACTCCTACCCTTGTACCTTTGCGGTGCAAGGGTTTTTAATTATGATGCTCCCTCACAATACCTAATTGCTTTTTGACGGCAAAACACCGCACAATCCTAAGCGTTTTGTTCGGTTACAGACCTTCCAGGTATGCGCCCTCACAACAACGCTTGTCTTGTTTGCGTTTTACTCGTCAAAGCGTTGGCACTAAGCAATTATTTATTGTTCGCGAGCATTATCCCCTCGCAATTTCAAATTGTGTGTGGGCATTGGATATCTCAAAAGGATATCAAAAAATCTAAAAAGGAGGAAAAAAATCAACATGGAAATCAAACTTAGCCCTGCTCAAGCAGCCAAGAGAGAGATTGTTGAACAACTCAAAGAAAAAATCAAGAGTTGCCAATCTTTCGTAGTTCTTGACTACAAGGGACTTACAGTTGCAAAGGACACAGAGTTCCGTAACGAACTTCGTAAAAACGGCGTTGAATACAAAGTTTACAAAAACACATTGTTCCGCATCGCTTTGAACGAACTTGGTTACACCGAATTCGACGAGGCTCTTAACGGCCCAAGCTCCTTCGCTTTTGGCATCCAAGATGCTATCGCTCCAGCTAAAGTTGCTGCAGAATCCATCAAAAAGCTCAACGCTATGAGCATCAAATGTGGTATGTTCGACGGCAAATTCGCTGATGCTGCTACATGCAACGCTATGGCAAAAGTACCAGGCAGAGAAGTTCTTCTCGGTATGCTTGTTTCCGTACTTTCCGCTCCAATGCGTGGCCTTGCAGTTGCGTTGAACGCAGTTGCAGAAAAACAAGGCGAGTAATCGTCAACGGTGTGGCTTTCACACAACAATCAGCGTAAAACGTACGCGCAGAAGGTATGCACACCGCCACAAGGGATGCAAAATTTACTAGGGCAAAAGGCCCACAAAAATATTAAAATTATCATAGGAGAATATAACAATGGATATCAAAAAGTTTATTGAAGAAATCAAAGCTCTTACAGTTTTGGAATTGAACGAACTTGTTCACGCAATCGAAGAAGAATTTGGCGTAAGTGCTGCTGCACCTATCGCTGTTGCTGGTGGCGCTGCTGCTGCAGAAGCTCCTGTTGTTGAAGAAAAGACAGAATTCGACGTAGTTTTGAAGGCTGTTGGTGCTAACAAAATCGCAGTTATCAAGGCTGTTCGCGAACTTACAGGTCTTGGTCTTGTTGAAGCTAAAAAGCTTGTTGAAAGCGCTCCTGCAGTTGTTAAAGAAGCTCAACCTAAGGACGTTGCTGAAGACTACGCTAAGAAGCTCACAGAAGCTGGCGCAGAAGCAGAAGTTAAATAAGTTTAGTTCAAACTCATTTACAAACTTTAACAAAAACAAAAAACTCTCGCAAAATTGCGAGAGTTTTTTTGTTATCTAATGCATAGTCGCGCTACAAACTTATCACGCGGTAACCACAGCCTTGGAAGACACGGCTGTTCGCGAACTTACAGGTCTTGGTCTTGTGAGAGCTCGCAAGCTTGTTGAAAGCGCTCCTGCAGTTGGCAAAGTTGACACAACCTAAGGACGTTGCCGAAGACTACGCTAAGAAGCTCACAGAAGCCGGCGCAGAAGCAGAAGCACAATGGCGTTTTGCGATCTATGGCAGATTTTGACTGCAAAACTCTGCAAAATCATCTGTATTTTGCTCGGTCACATACCATTTAGGTATGCTCCTTCGCAACAATACAGCGCTTTTTTGTGTTTTGCTACTCAAATCGCTACGCTATCAGCCATCGCTTGCAAACACCATTTGATAAGTTTAGTTCAAACTCATTTACAAGCTTTAACAAAAACAAAAACTCTCGCAAAATTGCGAGAGTTTTTTTGTTTTAATTGTTGTTTTTCCCTACTCCACGGAAACTTCGATTGTGGTGGAGATTTCGGCGTACAGTTTTACGGTAACTGTGTACAGGCCGGTTACGCGGATGGCATCTTTCAAAACAACTTGTTTTTTGTCTACGCCGTAGCCAAGTTTGTTCAGTTCGTCGGCAATTTCCTTGTTGGTGATGCTACCGTACATTTTGCCTTGCGCGCCCTTGGATGCAACGATGGTCACGCGTATGCCTTTCATTGCTTTGGCTTTGTCCATTGCGTTTTGTTTTTCTTGCGCCTTTTGTTTTTGAACGGCTTTGTCGTGGATGGCAACGGCATTGATTGTGTCCGCTGTGGCAACCTTACCAAGGCCCTTTTTCAGCAAAAAGTTGTTTGCGTAGCCGTCACTTACGTTGATGATTTCGCCCTTTTTACCTTGACCTTTAACGTCTTGCAAAAGTAAAACTTTCATATTTTGCTCCTTTTGAGTTGATTTTCTCTAATTTGGTACAATTATACCGCATTTTGCCGGCAAAGTCAATATTATTGCGCAAAACAAGTGCAGGTTGTGTCGTGTGGGTATATTTTTTGCCATCATTGTGCACACTTAACTCAAAAAGGAGGTAAAACTATGCAAAACCAACAAACAATCCGTTGTGACGTGCGCGCTTGTTGCCATCACGGCGAAAACAACAACTGCAAGCTTGCATCCATCACAGTAACAAACTGCCACGATTGTGCCACAGCGCATTACTGTCAAAACTACGAAGAGTGCAAAATGTAGTGTGACAAACAAAGCAGATGGTTTTTCCATCTGCTTTTTGCATTTTGGGGTGCTTTTTTGCGCAAAAATGGTGCACATGTACCAGTATTTTGCAATTTTGCTTGTTTGCGTCGGTTAATTGATTGACACATTTTGCCAAAAACTATATAATTGTGTTGCAAAAGCGAAGAAACTATCAAGTAACTTTTGTATTAAATTAAATGCTGTGGGGGTTTAGCACAATGATCAATCAAACACATGGCTCAATAAAAATTTTTGCAGGTAACGCAAGCCAAAAATTGGCGCAAGCAATTTGCGACAAACTAGAGTTGCCACTTGGCAAAATCGAGTGCGGAAAGTTTTCCGACGGAGAAACGTCCGTTCAAATCAAGGAAACGGTTCGCGGTTGCGACGTTTTCGTGATCCAATCCACTTGCAGTCCTGTAAATGATAACCTCATGGAGTTGTTGGTTATCATCGACGCTATGAAGCGTGCATCCGCTGGCCGTATCACAGCCGTTTTGCCATACTTTGGCTACGCTCGTCAAGACCGCAAAGCGCACGCGCGCGACCCAATTTCCGCAAAACTTGTTGCAGACATTTTGCAAACAGCCGGTGCAAACCGCGTTTTGACAATGGATTTGCACAGTAGCCAACTTCAAGGCTTTTTCAACATCCCAGTAGACAATTTGATGGGTATGCCAGTTTTGGCAAAGTACGTCAAAAATCTCGACTTGCCCGATCTTACAATTGTCAGCCCAGATATGGGTAGCGTTGTTCGCTCTCGTGCGCTTGCAGCACGTTTCAACGCTCCACTTGCCATCATCGACAAACGCCGTCCTCGCGCAAACGTGATGGAAGTTATGAATCTTATCGGTGACGTCAACGGCCGTACGTGCTTGATGATGGACGACATGATCGACACAGCCGGCACAATTTGCCAAGGCGCGCAAGCACTAGTGGAGCACGGCGCAAAACGCGTTATTGCTTGTTGCTCTCACGCGGTTTTGTCCGGCCCAGCAATCGAACGCCTTTCCAAGTCGGCATTGGACAAGATTGTTGTGCTTGACACAATCGAACTTGAGCCATCAAAGCACATCGACAAAATCGAAGTTGTGTCCGTTGCGGGCATCTTTGCCGAAGCAATCGAACGCTTGTACACCGATTTGCCAGTATCTAAACTCTATGAATAACATAAAAGACATCCAAAGCAATGTTGGATGTCTTTTTTTACGCCATTTTTACCAAACTTTGCACGGCATTTAGCAATGCGAAACACTCCGTTTTGGTGGTGACACAACTTACGCTTGCACGCACAACGCCTTGGTTGATTGTTCCCAAATATTGGTGCATAAGTGGCGCGCATTGCAACCCACCGCGCACAATGATGTTGTACCTTTCTGCAAGGTGGTCGGCAACAAAATTGCTGTCCATTTGCCCCACGTTGAAGCTTACAATTCCGCTTTTGTTGGGCTTGGAGTACACCGTTACGCCGGGTATGCTTTGTAGACCATCTAACAGCAAATTTTGGCAATACGTGATGTTTTTTGCAGAGTTTTTGTAGTTACTTAGCCACCAATCTATGCCGGCATTTAGCGACAAAATATTGGCGCAGGGCTGTGTGCCACTTTCCAAACTTTCCGGCAGAGTTTTGGGCTGAGTGGTTAGATGACTTTCCGTGCCGGTGCCACCAAATTTGATGGGCTTTGGGATGGCTCGCTCGTTGAAAATTAGCGCGCCAACACCTTGCATCGCGTGTAGACCTTTGTGCCCGGCAATGGCAACCAAGTCCACGTTGTTTTTGACCATGTCGGTGGGAAAGTAGCCCATAGATTGGGCGCAGTCGCACAAAAATATGAGGTTGTTTGCTCGTGCAAATGCGCCAAGTTCACGCAAGTTTTGCGCTGTGCCTGTCACGTTGGATGCTTGATTTACAATCAGCATGTAGGTATCTTTGCGAAGTTCCTTTTGTAGGTCTTGCACCATAAGTTGACCGCTTTGGCTGGGCTGTACAATGGAAACGTCCACAATGCCCTTTGCCTTTAGTTGCATAACAGGTCGCACAACGGAGTTGTGTTCCGTGGCGGAGATGATGATGTGTCCGCGCCTAGCATTGCCAAGTATCGCAAGGTTAAGCGCCTCCGTGCATCCGCTTGTAAACACAACGTGCGCATTTGGGTTGTTGCACAACAGTTTCAGTTTGTGGCGCGTTTCTTGTAGTTTTTGTTGCAGTTCCAACGAAACAACTCCACCGCGATGTGGATTGAAGGGGTACTTTGTCAAGCACTCCACAACGGCGTCGATAACAACTTGTGGTTTGTAGTTGGTGGTAGATGCATTGTCCAAGTAAATCATGTTTTCCTCGCAATTACAACAGTTTTAACTTGCTTGTGCCAAAATCGCTTGGTTGCAGGTTGTTTTTGCAAACTAGTCTTGTGGTGGTAAAATTGTTTACGGTGCAAGTTTAACGTGTTGTATCATTAACTATATTTTTTGCGTATTATATTGTACGAAGATATTTTTGTCCTATGACGAAAGTCACAGGGCATTTTGTCTTTTGTTGGTGGATGTTGCCACTTACATAAAGGAGAAAACCATGGAATACATCATTGCCGTCTACCGCTCGCGAAGCGTCACCATGCGTGTGTACAACTACTTGGCCGGGCAAAACCAAACTTGCGCAATTGTGTCCACGCCCCAAGGCGCAGGTGTTGGGTGTGGTTTGTCCGTCAAGTTTTCTCGTGGGACGCTAAGCGCCTATGGCCACATCATCAGCCAAGCGGAAACTTTTGTAGGGTTTTACCTCGTCAAAGTGACGTTGCGTGGCACAACCATCACAAGACTATAAGCATTGTTCATCAAGTTGCCCTAAAAATCTTATCCAAACAAAAGGTGGTGTATCACGCAAGCGGTGGAAAACGTCAGTAAGGCTACGAACCGATCACGTTTGTGCAAAAGGGCATTGGGCAAAAATATGTCACACGGCGCACAAATAATGTGTAAACTGTTGAAAAAATCCCCAAAATGATATATAATCTATGTACTATAATGGGCAAGTAGGGCAACTTTGATGACAAACACGCAAAAGATACTACAAACTCTTGCAAGGGACTTCCCCAATGCCAAGAGCGAACTAAATTTCAACAATCCGTACGAACTTATCGTTGCGGTGATTTTGTCTGCGCAATGTACCGACAAGCGCGTTAACCTTGTTACCCCTGCCCTTTTCGATGTTGCACCCAATCCCCAAGCCCTTGCCGACATGCCCCTTGAGCAAATTGAGCAAATCATCCGCCCTTGCGGTTTTTACCACTCCAAGGCAACTTACCTCAAGGAGATGGCTCACGACCTTGTTGTGCGTTTTGATGGCCTTGTGCCACAAAATCTACAAGATTTGCAAACGCTAAAGGGTGTTGGCCGAAAGACGGCAAACGTTGTGTATGCCGTGGCATTTGGCGGACAAGCAATAGCCGTCGATACCCACGTTTTTCGTGTTTCCAACCGACTGGGCATTGTGGATGCCAAAAACGTTTTGGAAACGGAAAAACAACTGATGAAGGCAATCCCACAAAACGAGTGGGCAGATTCCCATCACTACATACTTCTTCACGGAAGATATGTCTGCAAGGCGCAAAATCCCCAATGTGGCCGTTGTAGCGTAAAGGCTTACTGCAAACATTACGCGCAAATTCAACGCCAAAATGCCCTTGTAGAGGCCTCTAAATGCCTTGGTTGCAAAAATGCGATGTGCCAAGCACATTGTCCCGTTGGCAACCAAATTGCCCAAATTTCCTCTCTTGTCAAGGCTGGCAAGTTTGCCAAGGCAACGGAACTAGTAGGACATCCATTTGGCGAAATTTGTGGATACGTGTGTCCGCATGAAGACCAATGTCGTGGAAATTGCGTTTTGAATGCCAAGAAAACCCCAGTGGATTTTCCGCAAATCGAGCGCACCTTGTTTACGGAAAAACCCTTCAAGTGGAAGGTTGTTGGCAACCAACTTAGCGGTAAAACCGTTGCCGTTGTTGGCGGTGGCGTTGCGGGACTTACCTTTGCATCCCAAACGTATCGCGAGGGTGCGCGTGTTACCATTTTCGAAAAGGACACCCTTCTTTCCACCTTGAAATTGATACCAAACTACCGACTTCCTGAAGTGGCTATCGAGCGAATAATCGACCACGTCCCCCAAGAAATTGAAATTATCAAGCAAAAAATTGATGGCGAAAGACTCCACAAGTTGCAACACGAGTTTGATATCGTTTACGTTGCAACAGGCGCAACAATCAACTACACTTTGGGTGTGGATGGCGAGGAGTTGGCAACAACGTCTAACGACTGTTTGATGGGCAATATCCAAGGCAAAGTGGTGGTTGTTGGTGGCGGTAACACAGCCATTGACTGCGCAACCTACGCAAAGCGCCTTGGTTGTGACGTAACCATTGCCTACCGCCGTAGCGAGGCGGACATGCCTGCTTTCAAAAAGGAAATTGAAAATGCAAAATTGGCTGGTGTCAACTTCCTGTTTAACGTTGCTCCCACAAAACTCGAGCAAGACGGTTCAAGTTTGACACTTACTGTGGCAAAAACCATCTCCCAAGGCCGTGGCGCATTGCAAATAACAGACCAACTACTAGCGCTCAATTGCAATCAAGTTGTGTGTGCCGTGGGTGGCGCTTGCGACAAATCTTTGTTTGGTGGCGCAAAACCTCAACCTGACCAAAACTACCAAGTTTATGACAACACGTTTGTTGGTGGCGATGCCATCGGCGGTGGACTTGTTGTCAAGGCTGTGCAACATGCACTTGCATGTGCGCAATACATACTATCGAGGAGGTAAACCATGTTTATCGACAAAGTCAAAATCTACATCAAATCGGGCAACGGCGGAAATGGCTCCGCTAGCCTTCATACAGAAAAATACGTAGCCAACGGTGGCCCGGATGGTGGCGATGGCGGTAAAGGTGGCGACATCATTTTTGAGGCAA
This sequence comes from Clostridia bacterium, assembly GCA_017409765.1. Classification (GTDB taxonomy): domain Bacteria; phylum Bacillota; class Clostridia; order Christensenellales; family CAG-314; genus Fimimonas. The sequence goes on from JAFQSA010000016.1 coordinate 11,102, forward strand.
CCAGTTCGGAAAACACCTTGAACGTGTTCCACTTCCAAAAGCACTTCCGCGCGGGCAATGGCGAAAACGGTGGCAAAAAGAATTGCTACGGCAAGCAAGGCGAAGACCTTGTTGTAAAAGTTCCCGTGGGCACGGTTGTAAAAACGTTGGACGGACAAGTTATTGCCGATATGTTCCACGATGGCCAAAGGGAAATTATTTTGAAAGGTGGCAAAGGTGGCCGTGGTAACCGTCACTTTGCAAACTCTCGCAGACAATCCCCATCTTTTGCCGAGCATGGCGTAAAGACGGAGGAGTACGAAGTAATTTTGGAACTAAAAACCATTGCGGACGTTGGCCTTGTGGGATTCCCCAACGTTGGCAAAAGCACGCTTTTGTCGGTGGTATCTTCCGCCAAGCCAAAAATTGCCAACTACCACTTTACAACACTTTCCCCAAATTTGGGTGTTGTAAGCTACTACGACCAAACGTTTGTAATGGCGGATATCCCCGGACTTATCGAAGGCGCATCGGAAGGCGCCGGCCTTGGCCACAGTTTCTTACGACACATCGAGCGCACAAGAATTTTGGTACACGTGGTGGATATTTCCGGTAGTGAAGACCGCAATCCAATTGACGACTTCAACCTTATCAACAACGAAATCTACTCCTACGACGAGGCTCTACGTGACCTACCCATGATTGTTGTTGCCAACAAGATGGACATGCTCGGCGCGGAGGAAAACCTTGTTGCCTTCCAAAAGGAGTTTGGGCAAAAGTACCCAATCATCCCAATGACAACCATCATCCACGAAGGTGTGGACGTATTGCTCAGGGCCATTGTGGACAAGCTTGTTACCTTGCCTCCACTTGAGCCAATGCAATTTGAGCCCATTTCCCTTCAAAAGGAAGAGGAGGATACCTTCGAAATTGTCAAACTGGACGAAGACGTTTTCGAAGTTGTTGGTGGTCTTGTTGCCATTTTGTCCCGCAAAGTCAACATGGACGACTACGACAGTTTCCGCTATTTCCAACGCGTCCTAAAGGACAAAGGTGTTATCAAAGCGTTGCGCCAAGCAGGTGCAGTTGATGGCTCAACAGTTATCGTTGGCGACATCGAATTTGACTTTGTAGACTAGTTTCCTACATGCTTACAAAGCATAGTCAAAAAGTCGAAAAACGAACACGTGTGCGCAAAAAATGATAATTTCTAACTGCAAAAGTGGCAGTTAAACGAACAATTTTTGTGCAAAAACCAAACCAAAGCAAAACTTACCAAAAAGCGTCAAATGCACGCTAACTAGGAGAAAATATGATCACAACAAAACAACGTAGCAAGTTGAAATCTCTTGCAAACAACCGCAAACCATTGGTTACAATCGGCAAGGACGAACTGACAGAAAACGTCATTGCGGAAATTGCAACCGCTCTTTATCACAACGAACTTGTTAAAGTTGCAAGCCTCAAAACTTGCACAATCCCTGCGCGCGCAATGTGTCAAGAAGTGTGCGAAATTCTTGGCGCTGAACCCGTTTTGTGCGTAGGCAACCGTTTTGTTATCTACAAGCGTAGTGACAAAAAGGAAATTGAACACATCCGCCTTGACTGATGAAAATTTTTGTATTTTCCGATTTGCACGGCTATGCTGATACTTTCCAAAAGATTTTGGATGCAATCCGCAGTGAACAGCCCAACAAAGTTGTGTTTTGTGGCGACCTGTTTGGTGGATGGAGCAGTACCGAAAAGATTGTGGCTTTGACCAAGCAAATTGATGTAGTTACCTACTTTGTGCGTGGCAACAACGACATTTTCTACCCCAATGTGGAGGTAGATTTCGAGGAGTATGCCATCATGCATCACTTTGGCAAAACAATGTTTTTCAGTCACGGCCACATCTACAACGGCTACAAGTTGCCATCTTTTATTGGAGAGGGGGACGTGCTTGTCCA
>JAFQSA010000017.1 GCA_017409765.1 Clostridia bacterium
CAACAAAAAAAGACTACCCGCAGTTGGGTAGTCTTTTGATTTTGCTTTGTGTGCAGTGATTAGTCAGCAACGTATGGAATCAAAGCCATTTGACGTGCACGTTTAACTGCTACTGCAAGTTCACGTTGGTGACGAGCGCAAACGCCTGTCATACGACGTGGAAGAATTTTTCCACTTTCTGTGAGGTACTTGCGAAGTTTAGCTACGTCTTTGTAATCAATGCTTTCAGCCTTATCTACGCAGAAGTTGCAAACCTTACGGCGAGCAGGTCTTCTCATAGGCTTTTTGAATTCTCTTTCCATTATCTTATCTCCTTATGTCTTAGAAGGGCATGTCGTCATCGCCATTGTCTACTTCGGTAAGTTGGTCAATAGATTTTTTGGCGGGAGCTGCCACGGGTGCTTGTCCGGTTGTGTTAGGACGGGACAAAAACTCAACTTGGTCTGCGCGAATATCGAATGTTTGGCGTTTTACACCGTCACGTTCGTAGCTACCTGTTTGGATGGAGCCGGAAACAGCAACTTGGCTACCTTTTACAAGGTACTTGCCACAGTTTTGAGCAGTAGCATTCCATGCAACAATGTTGATGAAATCTGCTTGAGTTTCGCCATCGCGAGAGTAGGTGCGGTTTACAGCAATGCTAAAACGGCAAAGGGTTGTGCCAGAATCAAGTGTTTGAGTTTGTGGGTCTTGAGTGAGTCTACCAATCAAAAATACTTTGTTCATAGTTAACCTCCCTTTGTACTACTTTCTTACAGTAACAAAACGCATAACGCTGTCGGTGATACGCATAACACGTTCAAGTTCAGCGGGAAGTGTTGCTGGAGCGGTGAAGTTTACAAGAACATAGTAACCTTCTGTCTTGTAGTTGATGGCATAAGCAAGTTTGCGTGTGCCCCACTTGTCAACAGAATCAACTGTACCGCCGTTATCTGTAATGATTGCCGAAAACTTTGCGATTACCGCCTCTTTAGCTTCGTCGGACAATTCGTTGCTGATAATGTACAACAATTCGTAATTGTTCATAATTTTTTTACCTCCTTATGGTCTAATGTGGCAACAAATAGGATTTCGTTGCAAGGTGCTCGAACTTCGAGCGATACTATTATATATTACTTTGTCAAAAATTGCAAGTGTTTTTGATAAATAAAATACACCACTTGTTTTGACGGATTTTTGCTACAAAAATGCGCATTTTGCACCCTACTCAAAACAATTTACATATTTTTGGTTTTGTTGTATAATTACTGCATTATTTACTTTTGGGGTAAGATATGGAAATAAAACACATCCTACAACAAAATAATTTTAGGTTCAACAAGCAATTTGGACAAAACTTCCTAACGGACGACAATCTGCTTAGCAACATCGCAATTGATGCCGGTGTGGACGGTGGCACAGTTTTGGAAATTGGCGCTGGCGCAGGCACGCTGACAAAGGCCCTTTCCAAGGTGGCGGACAAGGTTGTTTCCTTCGAGGTGGACCGCAATTTGGAAAAAATCCTTGCTGTTACACTTGCCGATTGCCGAAACGTCAAAATTGTGATGGGGGACGTGATGAAGTACAAAATGGCGGATATCGAGGCACTTTGCGGTGGAAGTTACCGCTTGGTGGCAAACATCCCCTACTACATCACAACACCTTTGCTAATGCGCTTTGTGGAGGAAGGCCAAAACGTGACCTCTATCACGCTGACCATCCAAAAGGAAGTTGCCGAGCGACTTGCATCCAAGCCGGCCACCAAGGACTACGGCGCAATCACAGTTAGTGTGCAAGCGGTGGCGGACGTTACCATCACGCGCATTTTGCCACGCGAGTTGTTTTACCCCGCGCCAAACGTGGACTCCGCCGTTGTGCGCATCGACCTAAAAAAGGACAAATTCGACATCGACGACCACAACTTTTTCCGCAAGGTGGTAAAAATTAGTTTTGCCATGCGCAGAAAAACCCTTGTAAACAACCTGATGGTGGGATTCAAACTGGACAGAGCAACCGCAGAGGAAATCCTTGCCGAGTGCAACCTACAACCAAACTGCCGTGGCGAAGAACTTGCCGTGGAAAAGTTTGTACAGCTGTACAACGTTTTGAAGAACAAAAACATCAAATAGAACATCCAATAACGCAAAAAACACAACACGTGTCGCAGAAAATGCAATCATTAGGTAACCGCTATGACCATTTACCAAAAGAGGGAAAACAAAATATCCATTGCAAAAACAACTGATGGGTCTGTGCAACAAACGCTATTGCAAGAAGCAAGCAACTACCAATTGGTAGCGGTTGTGCGCGTTAGTTGGGAAAGATTAGATGACGATCGCACAGGTAGTCATTTCGACATCCACCACTTCCCACTGCAAGACACAGACAACTGCCCTGTTGACTTTGCTATCGTTGTGGAAAACCACCACTTTGCTGGTATTGTGCTAAAACACAACTCCGCCGATAGTTGGCCGTCCACACTTGGCAAAAGAACCCTTGGCAACTGTTGCACCTTGCTTACTGATGGCACAGTTATTGGCAACAACGAGATTGTGGAAACGTACGACACACCCAACGACCAAGACATAGTGAAAACAACCTATAGTTTGAAAAAAATTAACTAAGTTGGTACTACCCACCAGTAACAAATATACAAAAAATACCACGAAAGGGATTATCCCAAAATGCTTAAAATTGACGTGACAAAAAAATACGCCTTGGCTGTTTCCGGCGGGGCTGACTCGATGGTGATGCTACACGCATTTGCCCATCACTTGCCACGCCCAAATTTTTACGTTGTGACCATCAACCACAACATCCGCGCGGAAGGCAAAGCCGATTGTCAATTTGTTGAAAACTACTGCAAAACTTTGGGTGTTGAGTGCTACACCTTCGACATTGACGTGCCCACCCACGCACGCGAAAACAAACTTTCGCTGGAAACATCTGCACGGATGCTCCGCTACCAAATTTTTGATAACCTCAAGTGCGACTACGTTTGCACGGCACACCACGAGCGCGATCAAGCGGAAACGGTGCTTATGCACATCATCCGTGGAAGTGGGCTTGTTGGCGCGCAAGGCATCCGCGAGTACAACGGACGTTACTTCCGCCCTTTGCTCAACTGGACAAAGGAGCAAATTGACACCTACGCCAAGGATAACGACATCCCATTTGTTGTGGACCAAACCAACGCCGACGACAAGTACTTGCGCAACTACATCCGCAACAAGGTGTTGCCACTTCTCCATGACGTTTGCCCAACGGTGGAACAAAACATTGCGCGATTTGCACAAAACGTGGCAAGCGACCAACAATTTTTGGATAGTTTGGCGGACATCAGTTCCGTAACGTTCAACCAAGGCGAGGCAAAAATCCCCTTGGAACTGCTAAAACAACCACAACCTATTGCCTATCGTGTGCTTAAAAAGGTGTTTGCACAGTTGGGCGTGCACCACGACATCGAAAGCAAGCACTACCAAGCAATTTGCGAGGTGGCAAACAACGTGGGTGGCAAGCAAACACATTTGCCATTTGACTACGTTGCTATCAACGACTACACCTGCATTACAATTTGCAAAGCGCAACAAACCAAAGCGCAAAATTGGGAAATCCCATTTGCTGTGGGCATCACGGAAACACCACTTGGACGGGTGGAAATCACTCCAAACCACACTCCAAACACATTGCACTTCGACATGGACGCCATCCCCAAAACTGCCGTGTTCCGCACAAGAAGGACAGGCGACTACTTCATCAAGTTTGGCGGTGGCAAAAAAAGCTTGAAGGAATACCTGATCGACAAAAAAATCCCCCAAAGGGAACGGGACAATTTGATTCTTATTGCTGACAAAAGCAACGTGCTTGCCATTGTTGGCGTGGAAATAAGTGGAAAAATAAAGGCAAAAAAGGGCTCAAAGGTCTACTACATCAACAAAATCTAAGGAGAGGTACAATGCAAAACAACCATCAAGTAAAAAAAGTGCTAATTACTGAAGAGCAACTTGCAACTCGCATCAAGGAACTTGCCGACCAAATTTCCAAGGACTACGCTGGCAAAAACCCACTGCTTGTGGGAGTTTTGAAGGGCAGTTGGATTTTCCTTGCTGACCTTGTTCGCGCAATGGACTTGGACGTGGAAGTGGATTTTATCGCGGCATCCAGTTACTGCGGTGGCACCCAAAGCACCGGCCACGTAATTTTGACAAAAGACCTGACGGCAAACTGCCAAGACAGACACGTTTTGCTTGTGGAAGACATTGTAGACACCGGCATCACAATCTCCCACTTGAAAAAGATTTTTGCCAATCGCAAAATGGCAAGTTGCGAAATTGTGACCTTGCTGGACAAACCTGCCCGCCGAGAAGTGGACGTGGAAGTGAAGTACGCAGCATTTACCATCCCAAATGAGTTTATCATTGGCTACGGCTTGGACTTTGACGAAAAACTCCGCGGACTAAGAGAAATTTGCGTGATGGACACAAGCACAATCAAGTAGAAATTGCAAACAACCATTTTGATAGATACTACAAATGCACCACAGGGAACAAATCCTTTTGGTGCATTTTTTGTGCAAATTGTGCAAAAATCGCCGACACGTGGTTGGTTTTTGTAAATTAAAAACGCCCTACAATACTGGTAAATAAAGATTTTGCCATTGAACATTGTTTGTAGGGGAGGATATCATCCTCCCGTTAGACCGAACGAATATTTGCATGTGGGGAGATAATGTTCCCTTGGCAATACAATCGGCGGGAGCAAGCCCCCGCCCTACGTTGTTATATTGTGGTTGTGGTAAAATACGGGAGGGGCAACCCCTCCCCTACGGCATGGCAATATCGTGTTTTGAGCAGGTGGGCATAAATGCTATCTTGACACGTTTTTGATTGATAGATTTGCTAAAATTGCGGGCGGATATGGAATCCGCCCCTACGATATTAAATTTTTGCAAATTGCACAAGTATGCTTGATTTTGTACTGCAAAAAAATAAGATAAAAAACGCCCTGCTGACGTAAGGCGTTTTTGTTTTGTGATAAATTTGTAGTTTTTTTTGTTAAAAGTGTTGACGCGGGGGGGGGTAGATGTTATCATTTAGACAACAAAACAAAGGAGCAATTTTATGGAAGGAAAGAAACTCGAAGGGGATATGAAAGGATTCGTTCGCGTAGGTAAAGCAATACTGGAAATCAGTTTGTTTTTAGTAGTGTTCCGTGCGATTTTTTACATCATTGAAGTAACTGGCATTGCACCAGATTTAGACTTCACAAAAGATGCAGAGTTGGTAAATAGAATTTTTATAGGGGCATGTTTTTTTGCAGTGATTGGACTATACATTCTTTTGTACTCCAAAAAATATCACTACACCATTACCGAAACGGAAATTACTGTTGTGTCCCTGTTTGGCACAAAGGTTTTGCCCATCGAAAAGGGGCTGACCTACTCGCAAAAGCCAATCAATCCCAGTTGGTATCTAATAACGGTTAATTGCAACAACCAAAAAATCAACATCCGTACCAAAACGGAAAAGGAAGTGTTGGAATTTCTTGCTGAATACGGCACGGAAGTGGATTAGTAAATTACCAAAAAACACGAATTTTTACAAATTAAAAACGCCCTACTGATGTAAGGCGCTTTTTTATTAGTGTTCTTTGACGTAGTTCAAAAACTCTGGTGTTTGCGACCAATACTTGATGCCCCAATTTTCAAAATTCCACTCTGCCATGTAGGTGTTACACTCGTAGTCGATGTAGTACAAAATGCCATCCTGCAACACAAAGTTAGTGGGGAAGTAGTCGATGTTGGTGTTGTTTGGGTACAGTTTTTGGCACATTTGCTCAACCTGTTCAACACACGTTTGAGGTAGGTTGTTTGCAAGCACCATTTGGTACACAGTTGGGCCGTCGATAAACTCCTTGACAATTATTTCTTGCTCAACATCGAAGTCCAAAAGTTTGGGGATTGTGATGCCAATTTGCGAAAGCTTTTGGTAGTCGTTTAGTTCGGCTTGCATTTTGTTGCCAAAGTTATAGTAGCTGCAGGGCTCGTGATGTATCTTTTTGACTACAACCAATTTGCCATCACTCTCCGCCAAATAGGAGTAGCCACCTTTGCCTTTGCCAAGCAGTTTTGTTAAGTTGTAATTCTTTCCGTTGACTGTTACTTGTTGCATACTGTTTCCTTTATTCAAAAACGCCCTACTGCATTTGGTAGAGCGTTTTTTTTGTTTTGTGATTTGTTATTTGTTGAGCATTGCCATTGCCAAATCAAGACGGCGGAGTGTTTCCTCTTTGCCCAAAAGTTCGGCAACTTCGCTTGCGCCACCTGGTGTGGACATGCGACCTGTCAATGCAATACGCGCTGGCCACAAAACTTTGCCGTTTTTGATGCCTTGGGCAGTTGCAAGGTCAACCAATGCTTGGTACAAACTTGCGTTGTTCCACTCGCAAACACCTTCGAGTGCTTGCTTTACAAGTGGCAAAATTTCCTTGGCTTGGTCTGCATCCGTCTTTTGCTTTTTGTTGAAGTAAAGTTCACTATCAAACTCAGCATAGTCCACCAAGAAATCCAACATTTCTGGGATTTGCGCAAACGTTTCGACGCGTGGTTGCAAAAGTTTGCAAACAAGGTCGCGGTCGAAATCCTTCAAGTAGCAGTTTTCAATCCAAGGCTTTGCGTAGTCCGCAAAGGCATCGGGTGTCATTTCCTTGATGTAGAGGGAGTTCAACCAAGTGAGTTTTGCTGGGTCGAAGATGGATGGGCTCTTGTTGATACCGGAGATATCAAACTTTTGTTGGAGTTCCTCGAAACTCATCTTTTCGCTGTCGTCCTTTGGCGACCAACCAAGAAGTGCAATGTAGTTGATGATTGCATCCTTCAAAAAGCCCTTTTTCAAAAGATCTTCGTAGCTTGCATCGCCATTGCGCTTACTAAGTTTGTGTTGCGCGTCCTTCATGATGGGTGGCATGTGGATGTAGATTGGTCTTTCCCAACCAAGTGCATCGTACAAAAGGTTGTACTTTGGTGTGGAGGAAAGGTACTCGATACCGCGCATAACGCAGTTGATACCCATCAAATGGTCGTCGATTACGTTTGCAAAGTTGTAGGTGGGCATACCGTCCGACTTGATGAGGATTTGGTCTTCCAATTCGGAGTTTTCGATAGTGATATCGCCATAAACTTCGTCGTGGTAGGTTGTGCTACCCTCCGTTGGCATGTTTTGGCGGATAACATACTTGTCGCCACGAGCAAGGCGCTCTGCAATTTCGTCCTTAGATAGATGCAAGCAATGCTTGTCGTATCTGCGTGCGCCGTTAACGTCGGGCAAACTTGCCAAACGCTCTTCAGTGCAGAAGCAGTAGTAAGCGTGACCGCTTTCTACAAGTTTTTGCGCGTAGTATAGGTATTCGTTTTTGCGTTCACTTTGGATGTATGGACCGTAGTCGCCACCAACGTCTGGGCCTTCGTCATACATGATGCCCGTTTCGCGAAGGGTGCGGTAGATGATTTCTACTGCGCCTTCGACATATCTGCCTTGGTCGGTATCTTCGATACGCAAAATAAATTTGCCGTTTTTCTTTTTGGCGTACAAAAATGAGTACAATGCTGTTCTAACTCCGCCAATGTGCATGTAGCCAGTTGGACTTGGAGCAAATCTTGTACGAAGTTGTTGTGCCATGTTTATATCTCCTTGAAAGTGTATTGTTTTGTGTAGTTATGGGCGGTGCAATCCGCCACTACGATTTTTGTTATGATGGACGGGCGGATATGGAATCCGCCCCTACGATACTTCGTTTGTGTATGTGGGTTATTGCAAAATCAGTTTGCAGTAGTCAGATTGAATTTGCCTCATTATGCCACTGTCGTACATACTGAAGTAGTCGCGTCCGCCGTTAAAGATGACGTGGTCGAGAATCAAAACGTCCAAACTGCCCAATGCAAAGAACAAATTGCGAGTAAATTTGATATCCGCTTCGCTTGGGGAAAGTTCGCCATTGGGATGGCAATGAGCAATCACAACGCCTGTTGCGCCAATTCGTACCGCAGTTGCAACCACCTTTTTGACGTCGATGGTTACGCTTTGGGTGTTGTTGGAGCAAAAGATTTCGTGATGAAGGTAGGTTGTGGTGTTATCCACGTAGATGATGACAAGTTGCTCCACGTAGCAATTGGAAATGAGCAATTTTGCGTAGTCTATCATGGATTGCACGCTGGTGATCTTTTTGCGAGAGGCTTGTCCGCGGGTGTAGCGTTGCAACACTTCCTTTAGCATGGAGAGGTTGCAAGCCGTCATTTTGGATACGCCGTCCACCGTCATCAACTGTTGTGGTGGCGCGTTCAAAATGTTGTAGATACTGCCAAACTGATCCAAAAGATCGTGGGCAATTTTGTTGGTATCTTTGCGCGGAATGTATTGAAACAGCAGCAATTCCAGCACTTCGTGGTCTTGGAAAGAACCAAGTCCTTCCTTGAGCATACGCTCCCTAAGGCGCTCGCGATGTCCTTCGTTTTGTTGACTCATAGTTATCCTTTGCATAAGTAGGTTGGCCAACCTTTGCCCGAAAGCCAAGGTAAGCCACCGATTGTTTTGTTTTGAGCCTATATATAATAGCACATAATTTTGTTTTTGTGTATAATATACATAAAGATTTTTGCGTAAGTTTGTTGCAAAAAACTGTAAAATTGATATAATATAATACATCAACATTAAAAAATCTTTGGATTTTTACAAAATGGCTACAATGCGCATCCTTTTGGGCGGTGTGACTGCGCAAAAAAACGGGATGCCAAGGATGTCATCCCCTACAACAAAACACGGATAATTGCGCAGAATTGTTCCGCCAAAAAACACACAGAACTTGCGAGAGAACATGGCTCGCGAACAAGGTATGGGTGCTTAGTGTCAACGGTTTGGCGAGAAGAATGCAAGCAGGAGGCGTGTTCTAACAAATGGGGGCCCCGCAAATCCTGATTTGTGGGGAAAAGGAGCAACAACGCTAAAAGTGAGCAATGATGTTACTACATCGTTGCGAACAATATTGCGTTAGTTGCGACGTACATACTTGGAAAGTCTGTGACCGAGCAAAACACGGATGAATGCGCAGAATTGTTCCGCCAAAAAACACACAGGACTTGTGAGAGAGCCATAGAAAAAGGAGAAAAACATGAACAAAGCAAGAGAATTGTTGCTACAAAACTTTGACCAAATGGTAAGCGTGTTGCAAAAGACAATTTGCTTCAACACCGAAAAGGGCGAGCCAGCCGAAGGTGCGCCATTTGGTGTGGAAATCAAAAAATGTTTGGACTACGTTTTGCAAGTGTCCAAAGATATGGGATTTGAAACTGTCAACTGCGATGGCTACGCAGGTCACGTGGACTTTGTTGGCACAAGCAAAAACGTGCTTGGTATCCTTGGTCACTTGGACGTTGTGCCCAGCAAGGCGGAAGAGTGGCTCTACCCACCTTATGGTGGCGAAATCCACGACGGAAAACTTTTTGGCCGTGGCACAATGGACGACAAAGGACCAATGATTGCATGCTTGTTTGCAACCAAGGCACTAAAAGATGCCGGTTTTGAGCCTGCAAGCACAATTCGCCTCATTTTTGGTTGCGACGAGGAAAGTGGCATGGAGTGCATGCGTCACTACTTTACAAAAATGCCCTACCCCAACGTTGCATTTAGCCCCGATGGCGACTTCCCTGTTATCAACCGCGAAAAGGGAATTTTCCAATTTGCGCTTGATTGTGGCAAACTGCCCGAAGGTGTTACCATCCATGCTGGCGAAAGAGCCAACGTTGTGCCATCACTTTGCACAGTGACAAGCAAAAAACAACTTCAAGTTGTTGGTAACGTTACGGAAAGTTTTGCTAACGGCGTGTACACCTACACATCCTTGGGTAAGTCCGCACACGGAAGTACCCCAAACGAAGGCGTAAATGCCATCCACCCACTACTACAAATGCTTGCCAATGCCTACCCGGAAAACGCAACGCTTGCATTTTTGGCAAACAAGTGCTGTGATACCTCTGGCACCGCTTGGGGCATCAACCTTTGGGACTGCGAAAGTGGCAACCTTACTTGCAGTTTGGACATCATCCGCACAAGTGAAAATGGCGACATTATCATCACTGTGGACATCCGTTTCCCTGTTTCCTACACTTGCGAGCACATGCAAAGTTTGATTGAACAAAACAGCCCAAGCTTCTGCAAATTGCTTGGAGCGCATGCAAGCGAGCCATTGTTTGTGGCAAGCGATACATACCTTGTAACAACTTTGATGGACGTGTACAACACAGCCATGAACGTGAACGTTAGCCCAATTGCAATTGGTGGCGGAACGTACTCCAGATGTTTGCCTAACTGCGTTGCATTTGGCCCATTGTTCCCCGATGAAGAACAAACCATCCACATGCCAAACGAGTGCATCGACTTGGAAAGTTTGAAGAAGATGGCGCTACTTTACTTGGAAGCAATCTACCGCTTGACAAAGGACTAGGATAAATCTGGCTGTTTTAATCTCGATATTTTATAACAATAAGTGCACTACAAACACAATTTGTGGTGCACTTTTTGTATGTAAGATATATATCTGTAACTAACGCACACAAACAAAAAATGACCGACAAACCGTCGGTCATTAGTCTTCTAACTCAAGTATATAGTCAGTAGATACCTTGTAAAATCTTGCAAGCTTGATAAGCATATCGATAGGAAGTTGTCTCCTACCGTTTTCGTATTGAGAATATGTATTTTGTTTGACACTCAACAGTTCTGCAATGGCTTGTTGAGTCAGCCCACGTTCCTCGCGTAATTCTCTCAATCTCATGCAAAAAGTATACCATATCTCTTATTGAGATATTGACAGTTATCTCATTTTGTGATATTATTGGGATATATTTTCAAAAATATACTACCAATCAACAATAATGACGGAGGAACAAATCATGAGCAAAAAGTTTATATTTTTGATTGTGCTCGCTATGGTTGCGATGACGTGCTTGCTTTGCGCTTGCCACGAGCATCAATTTGGCGAGTGGACCGTTACTCAAAACCCTACTTGCACCCAAGAAGGCACCAAACAAAGGGTGTGTGAGTGTGGCGAAAAGGAAACTCAACCAGTCGCCCCAACAGGGCACTCGCACACGGCAGAAGTAACTCCACCAAACTGCATCCAAGTAGGCTACACAACATACACTTGCGAATGTGGCGACAGTTACACGGCAAACACCGTAGACCCAACTGGTCACCAAGCAGTGCTCGATGCCGAAATTCCAGCAACGTGCACAGAGGATGGCCTCTCCGAAGGATCACATTGCTCCACCTGCGGTCAAGTGCTTGTTGCTCAAACAACAATTCCTGCGCTTGGACACGACGAAACTGTCCATCAAGCACAAAACCCCACCTGCGAAGAGGAAGGATGGAAAGAGTACGTATCCTGCTCGCGCTGTGACTATACAACCTACGAGTCCGTGCCTGCAACAGGACACACATTTGGCGATTGGACAATTAGCAAAGCACCGACTTGCGAAGAGGAAGGCGCAGAAGAACGCATTTGTCATTGTGGCGAAAAGGAAACCCAACCAGTCAATCCGACGGGCCACACGTTCGGCGATTGGACAACACAAGAGGCCACTTGCACCGAGGATGGTTACACAGAAAGATCTTGTAGTTGTGGTAAAACAGAGAAAATAATCATACCTAACTATGGTGGCCATAGTTGTGAAATTACTACAATCCAACCCACTTGCACCGAAAAAGGCTACGCTATTTACACTTGTTGGTGTGGTTACAGCGAAACTGTTGATATCGATGCTCTTGGTCACGACACAGTTACCAATCCTGCAAAAAATCCAACTTGCGAAGAGGAAGGCTGGAAAGAGTACGCATCTTGCTCGCGCTGTGACTACTCTACGTTTGAGACCATCCCTGCGCTTGGACACGACTACGTTGACGATATTTGCACCGTTTGTGGAGATTGCTCCTACTCGGTAGGTTTGCAATACACACCTTCCGCCGACCAAACATACTACATTGTTTCCCTTGGTACTTGCACCGAAACAGACATCGTCATCCCCGAAACTCACGACAATCTGCCAGTAAAGGAAATTGCCGAGGTTGCATTTGCAAGTTCCAACGTCACAAGCATCACAATTCCAAGTAGTATCAACTACATTGGTTACGAGGCGTTTAGCGGATGCAAACAACTTACCAAAGTTATCATCACAGATATCGCTTCTTGGTGCAACATGACTGTTGCGGATGGTACCTATCCACACAAAAATGCAAAGCATTTGTACCTAAACGACCAAGAAATCACCCATCTTGTTATCCCCGAGGGTGTAACAACTTTGCATAGTCAAGTTTTTGCTTACTGCCAAGGACTAGTTTCTGTTTCCATCCCAAGCACAGTTACAAGCATCGGTCTTGATGCGGGTGCTGTGGGTATTTACACATTCCAATTTTGTCCAAATCTTGCCGAAATTCACGTTGATGAAAACAACCCCAATTACAAATCCGTTGACGGCGTTTTATACTCTAAAGATGGCAAAACCCTCATTCAATACCCAATGGGCAAAAGTGGTAGTACCTTCACGCTACCAAGCGATGTAACAAAAATTTACTCTTACGCATTTTACAGTTGCAATAATTTGCAAACAGTCATCATCCCACAAGATAGCCAATTGACGCTAATCAATAGCCAAGCATTTTGGAAGTGTACCTCACTTACAAACATTTCATTGGAAAACTGCACATCACTTACCACCATTGGCAAATCAGCCTTTGAGGATTGTACAAGTTTGACAAGCGTTACAATTCCAGCAAGTGTTACAAGAATTTTGCCAAACGCATTTTTGGGTTGTACAAATCTGACTACCGCAACATTTGTTGATCCGGAAAACTGGTTGAGAAAGGGCAACTACTTAGATTTGTCTAATCCAACAGAAAATGCAAAGAAAATGCGTGCCGACGTTTGGTCGTGGCCATCTTGGGTATCATGGTACGATTCGGAATGGACAAAAAAGGTATCTTGATTAAATATACAATTTGTTTTAACTAGTAAACTGTCGGGAATGTTCCCTCTACACAAAAATGCCACTCGTTTTGAGTGGCATTTTTATTTGTTTTTGGGGATACGTGGTTTATTTTCGTTACTCTTGTGTGGGTTGGTCGTCGGTAGGTGTTTCCGTTGTGACGTCCGTTTGGGCGTCTTGTTGCACTTGTTTTTTAGCGATGTCGTTGGTGTCGATGGAGTTGCGGAAAACAACCAAACTATCAAAGATGTACTCGGTAACGAAGTTGACCACCATGGAAATTGCCAACACAAGGTACTCGTCCCATCCAAGGTTTACCAATGCAATTCCACCAAAGATGGACACAGGTGTGAACACAACGTAGTAGCCAAGCACCTTGAGCATGGCAATGGGCACGTTGTTTGCCGATTTGAAGGTAAACTTACGGTTGAAAGTGAAGTTCCACACCACCGAAAGCGTCAAGGAAATAAAGTAGGACCAGCCATAAGGTTGGGTTACGTCCTTGATGATTACCTCTTGCAAGAGGGTAAATGATACAATTTGAATAACCCCTGCGGAAATGGAAAACAGCACAAACTTGACTGCGCGCCAAAACTCTTTTTTGTTCATAGTTAACTCCTTTTGTTGTTGATTTAACTCTTCCATTAACATCATTATACCACTAAATTTTTCAAAACACAACACAATATTTAACAAAAGTGAAATGTTTTGCATAAGATTTGGCGATATTGGTGTCGTTGCAAAGCAATTTGCTGATTGTATCGTCGGTATTTGGGGAATATGTTCCCACAACTTTTTTGCATTTCGACAAAATTGCCATCTTGACAAAGCGCCCTACAATAGTTATAATAAAAGATAGTAAAAATATCTTTGCTGTAGAACAGCAACAAGGGGGACAAAATGGACTTTTTGGCTAAATACGAATTTTGGAAAAAGCATGCAACCGATCCAAGCGTTGTGGAAAGTTTGAAACAAATGGAAGGCAACACCGAGGAGATCAAAAATGCCTTCTACGGCGAACTTCAATTTGGTACAGCGGGACTTCGCGGTGTTATGACAGCCGGTACCGACAGATTGAACGTTTACACCGTTTTCCGCGCGACGGAAGGTTTGGCAAGATACATGGTTGCGCACAAACTCACTAGTTGCGCCATCACATACGACAGTCGTCTTAACAGCGAATTGTTTAGCAAAACCGCTGCGGTAACACTTGCTTGGCACGGCATCAAGGTATACATCACAAAGGAATGTATGCCTACACCATTTTTGTCCTTTATGGTGCGCGACATTGGTTGCGACATTGGTATCAACATCACAGCAAGCCACAACCCAAGCGAATACAACGGCTACAAAGTTTACGACGAACTTGGTTGCCAACTTGTGGACGAGGCCTGCATGGAAGTTATTGGTTTCATCAGCAACGTAGACCCATTTGAACGCGAACTTGGTAACTTTGACGACTACCTTGGCAAAACAATCTTCTTTGTGGATGACGCAGTTGAAGAGCGCTACAAGGACGTTGTTATCTCCCAAAGTTTGGATATGGTTGACGGCCTCAAAGTGGTTTACACACCACTTAACGGTGCTGGTTGGCGCGTTGTGCCCGAAGTGCTTAAGCGCGTAGGCCTCAAAGACATGGTAGTTGTAGCGGAACAAGCAACACCAGATGGACACTTCCCAACTTGCAGTTACCCCAACCCCGAAAAGAAAGAGGCGCTTGCTTTGGCAGTTAAACTTTTGCAAGAAAGTGGCTCCGACATCGTTATTGCAAACGACCCCGACTGCGACCGCCTTGGCGTTGTTGTAAACACAGGTAACGGCACTCGTGGACTTAGCGGTAACGAAGTGGGCGTACTCCTTTGCGACTACATCCTTACTCGCCTTGCGGAAGAAAACAAACTTCCCCAAAACCCCGTTGTTGTAAAAACCATTGTTACAACCATCATGACAAACGCCATCGCAAAGAAATTTGGCGCGGAAGTACGCGACGTTTTGACAGGTTTCAAACACATTGGTAACGTTATTGCCGAACTGGAAAGACAAGGACATCCCGAAAGATACGTTTTGGGCTTTGAGGAAAGTTGCGGATACTTGAAAGGCACCTACGTACGCGACAAGGACGGCGTTGTTGCAAGCATGCTTACAGCACAAATGGCAAGCTACCTCAAAAAGCAAGGCAAAACGTTGCTGGACAGACTCAACGAACTTTACCAAGAACACGGCATATTCTTCCAAGACATCGTAAGTTACCGCTTTGAAGGTGTTACCGGTGCGGAAAAGAAAAACCAACTGCTAACAAATCTTCGCAACAATGTTCCAAGCCACCTTGGCGACAGCCCCGTTACGGCAACTTTGGACTTTTTGACTCAAACACAATTCGATTTGCCAAAGGCGGACGTATTGAAGTACAACTCCGCAAACGGAAGCCAACTCATTGTGCGCCCAAGTGGTACCGAACCACTCATCAAGTGCTACATCACAGTTATTGGCGACGAAGAAAGCACAAAACGTCGCTTTGCGGAAATCAAAGAGTTGACAGACAAATTGTTTGCATAGTACAAAAACTCCATCAAAGGCCACTCGTTTGAGTGGTCTTTTTTGTTTGCACAACTTCCTATTCTATTGACAAAAATCCGCTAAACATTTATTATATTACTACAATGAGAAGTTTTTGGAGTTGCAAGTTTTTGTGCTCCAATCAAGGAAAGAAACATGCAAAACAATCAAAAAGACATACTCATTTTGGGAATTGAATCATCCTGTGACGAAACGGCCGCATCCGTTGTGAAAAACGGCAGAGAAATTTTGTCCAATGTGGTGTTTTCCCAAATTGACATACACAAACTCTACGGCGGTGTTGTGCCGGAAATTGCCAGCCGAAACCACATCCAAGTGGTGGACCAAGTGGTAAAACTTGCCCTTGACGAGGCAAAGGTAACGTTACAGGACATCAGCGCCATTGCCGTTACCTACGGCGCGGGACTTGTTGGCGCGTTGCTTGTGGGAGTGTCCTTTGCAAAGGGACTTAGTCAAGCAAGCGGATTGCCACTTATTGCCGTAAACCACATCGAAGGTCACATTTGCGCAAACTACATCACCTACCCAGATTTACAGCCACCCTACATGTGCTTGCTTACAAGTGGCGGACATACCGCAGTTGTGCGCGTGGAGGACTACGACAAGTACACGGTGCTTGCATCCACAGTTGACGATGCCGTTGGCGAAGCGTTCGACAAGGTTGCGCGCGTACTAAAACTGCCCTACCCAGGTGGCCCTCACGTGGACAAACTTGCAAAGGACGGAGCCCCCGTCTACAAATTCCACTCGGTAGTCATTTCCAACGGCAACTTTAGTTACAGCGGACTTAAAACGGCCGTTATCAACACAGTACACAACGCGTTGCAAAAGGGGGAAGAGGTTAACCCTGCAGACATTGCTTGCTCATTCAATCACGTGGCAATTGACGGCTTGATTGACACATTGCGCTTGCACACCAAACAAAGCGGACTTGATACCGTTGCCGTTGCTGGTGGCGTTGGCGCAAACAGTTACCTGCGCGAAAGGATGAAGGAATTTGAAAGCGACGGCATCCGCGTGTGCCTACCTCAACTAAATTTGTGTGGCGACAATGCGGCAATGATTGCATCGCGTGGTTACTTTATGTATCTAAACGGCGAGTTTGGGGATTTGTCCTTGAATGCCTGCCCTACACTTAAACTCCGTGGCGAAAAACCACAATCGAAATAACTATGGAAAACAGAGTCTTACAAAATCAATTGGAAAAACCCGACGTAAAAGTCGGCTTGACAAGCGCACAGGTTGATGCGCGCATAAAGGCAAAACAGACCAACAAAGTCAAAAAGGTTGTGGGCAAAAGTTACTTGCAAATTTTTGTTACCAACATTTGCACGTTTTTCAACCTGTTGGGATTTATCATCTTTTTGCTGATGGCTCTTTGCGGAAGTTGGTCCAACATGATGTTTGTTGTGGTAATTTTGGCAAACACCGTTGTGGGCATCTTCCAAGAAATCCGCAGTAAAATTGCGGTGGAAAAACTGTCCATTGTTAGTGAGCCCACAGTTGACGCGCTACGCGATGGCCAAAAGCAAAACATCAAAACGCAACAAATTGTGTTGGACGACATTTTGATGTACTCAGCAGGCAAGCAAATTTGCACCGATGCCATCATACTTGACGGCGAGGTGGAAGTTAACGAATCCATGCTTACCGGCGAAAGCGAACCCATCAAAAAGAAGGCAGGCGACACCCTGTACAGCGGTAGTTTTGTTGTTTCCGGCAACTGCACATGTCAAGTTACCGCAGTTGGCAAGGATAACTACATCGAGCAACTCTCCGCCAAGGTAAAACTGGCAAAAACTCCCGACTCCAAAATTATCAAGGGCATAATGTCCATCATCAAGATTATTGCAATCATAATTTTCCCACTGGGTATTGCAACGTTTTTTACCAGCGCGGAAATTGCAACTCTTGTTGGTGTGGACAACGTTGTTGGACAATACTTCCAAGGCGTTGCGGAAATCAAAAAGACAGTTAACGATGCCATCGTGAGCGCTGCCGGCAGTATGATTGGTATGGTGCCAAGCGGTATGGTTTTGCTAACAAGCATGACGCTTGCCGTTGGCGCACTCAAGCTTGTGCACAAAAAGGTGCTTGTACGCGAACTGCCCTGCATTGAAATGCTTGCCCGCGTGGACACCTTGTGCTTGGACAAAACTGGCACTATCACCGACGGAAGTATGACGGTGGAGAAACTTGTCCCCGTTGGTACCGACGAACAAACGCTAAAACAAATGCTTGCAACTTTGGTGGGTGGCACACAAGACAACAACGCCACCGCAGTTGCAGTAAGCAACTACCTAAAGGACGTTGCACCACTTGGCACAAATGCAATTTTGCCATTTAGTTCCGCACGAAAGTTTTCCGCTGTGGAAACACAAAATGGCACAATTGCAATGGGCGCGGCGGAATTCATGTTCAAACGCGAAGGCAACGAACAGTTCTTCCAACAAATTGAAACGCACCTTGCCAAGGGCTTGCGCGTGCTTGCAGTAGGCAAAAGTGATAGCCCCATCCAAGACAATAACGTTACAAACCTTGTTCCTTGCGGAATTGTTCTGTTGCAGGACACAATCCGTGCCGATGCGCCACAAATCATCAAGTGGTTTGTGGAAAACGACGTTCAAGTGAAGGTTATCTCTGGCGACAATCCCCTTGCCGTATCGGTAATTGCTCAAAAGGTGGGCGTTGCCGGCGCAGAAAAGTACATTTCCCTCGAAGGTTTGACGGATGAGCAAGTGTGGGACGTTGCCAACGACTACACCGTGTTTGGACGCGTAACTCCCGAGCAAAAGGCAATACTTGTTAGGGCGATGAAGGCGCAAGGCCACACAGTTGCCATGACGGGCGACGGCGTAAACGACATCTTGGCCATGCGCGAAAGCGACTGCGCCATCTCCGTTGGTTGCGGTACCGATGCTGCCAAAACGGCATCCAACTTGGTGCTGATGGACAACAAATTTAGTAGCTTGCCAAACGTTGTTGCCGAGGGCCGTCAAGTTGTAAACAACGTACAAAACAGTTCTTCCTTGTTCTTGATGAAAACATGCATGACAGTTTGCACAACAATCTTGTTGCTGTTTTTGCCATACAGTTACCCATTTGCGCCACAAAACTTGTACGCAGTTGAGTTTTTTGTAAACGGCATACCTGCGTTCTTGCTTGCGTTGAAGCCCAACCACGATCGCATCAAGGGCAGTTTTGTAAAGAATATTCTAAAAAACACCCTGCCAAACGGCATTGCGATGTTTGGTGCGGTAGCATTGACGTACATCTTTATGCGCACCATTGGCCTGGACGTTGAGCCAAACGGGCTAGTTAACTCCGCACAAATAACAACAACGGCAATGATAGCCATGACAAGCATTGGCGTGGCTGGTTTGTGGGTAATCATGTACCCATTCGATTGGCTAGACTTTGGCATTGGCATGATAAGCACCATTGGCGTGCCAGCATTTTTGACACTTGTGCCACTTGTGTACAACAGCGTTTTGAAAGATGCAATTGCATTGGACCCATCCAAAGCAATGGTTTTGACGGTGCCAATCCCAACAAGCGCGTGGATTTTTATCGCGGTGACAGTTGTGGCAATGACAGCCGTGATGATTTTGGGCAAAGTTGTTATCAAAAAGTTGGAAAACAAAAAACTACAAATGCAAAACTAACACAAAAGGACGGACAAATTGGTCTGTCCTTTTTTGATGGCACAGCCTTTACACAAGGGAGGCAATCACGCAAATAACTCCAATACAACGGCTTGGTTTTATGGTAATATGCGGGAGGGGCAACCCCTCCCCTACAAAAACCGCAACACACTACCAACAGCGGTTATATTCATCTTACCATACGATGTGATTTTGTTGGTAAAATGGTTATGTTGTCACATCGTAGGGGAGGGCATTTTTGCATATAGTTAGATATTTACAATATATTGCGCAAATAGTTGTACAAAAACGGAAAATTTGGTACAATGTAGATAATGACAAGTTTGCGCTTGTTTTTTAGGAGCGAAATATGAAAACTAAAATTGGCGGTCAAGCCGTTATCGAAGGCGTAATGATGCGTGGCGCAACAAGCATGGCCTTGACAGTTCGTGACGAACTTGGTCAAATGCGCACCGAAACAACTCGCCTTGCAACAAAAAAACCCTGGTATAAAAAAATTCCATTTTTGCGTGGAATCATAAATCTTGTAACGTCCATGATTGATGGCACAAAAATCATTTCCAAATCTGCCGAATTGATGGTCGAGGACGAAATTGAAACCTCCAACGAAAGTATGGGCGGATTGATGGCAATATCCACATTGTTGGGCGTTGCGCTTGCGCTTGGACTGTTTGTTGTGCTTCCAACGGCCATCACGACGGGCATTTTTGCCTTGTTCCAATTGGACGTGGACAACCTTGATTGGGCATGGCTAAAGTCCCTTATCGAAGGCGTTGCAAAGATGGGCGTGCTGGTTGGATACATGGCGCTTGTTTCCCAAATGAAGGAAATCAAACGCGTGTTTATGTACCACGGTGCTGAGCACAAAACCATTGCCTGCTACGAGGCGGAAATGGAACTTACTGTGGAAAACGTACAAAAATGCAGTCGTTACCACGACCGTTGTGGCACAAGTTTTTTGGTGTTTACCGTTGTACTTTCCGTCATTTTGATGATGGTGTTGGACGTTGTTTGCGCTGCATGTAACGTGACGGTATTTTTGGAAAAGGAAAACTGGTGGCTACGCGCATTGCTCAAAATTGCAATGCTTCCCCTTACCGCTGGCGTAAGTTACGAAGTGTTGATGCTACTTGCAAACAGTAACTTTGTGTTGTTCCGCCCCTTGAAGTGGATGGGCAAGCAATTCCAAAAGATCACCACCAAAGAGCCCACCGACGACATGTGCGAAGTGGCAATCAAATCCTTTGTTGCCGTTTTGGAAATGGATGCCGACCCAACCATTGCCGAAGTAAAATTCCCTGCACCACTAACTGTGGACGAATTCAAGCAAAAGGTTGCCGACTCCGAATTGCCAACACTAATTGGCACGGGCGACGTGGATTGGCTTACAACTGCAGTTTTGCACGTAAAGGCAAGCGACCTCACAAAAGACATCAAAATCCCCTACGGATGGGTACTTCGTTTGCAAAAGGCGTGCGAAGGCATCAAAAACGGTCAACCTTGGCAACAAGCAATTGGCACGGTGGAGTTCTTTGGACGCAACTTCCAAATTGACAAAAACGTGCTTATCCCACGACAAGAAACGGAACTTGTTTGCGAGCAAGCGTTGAAGTACATCGACAAAAAATCCAAAGTGTTGGATTTGTGCTGTGGTAGTGGCGTTTTGGGTATCACAATTGCGTTGGAAAAATCCGCAAAAGTTACCTTGGGCGACATTAGCAAGGATGCGCTTGCCATTGCAAAGTTGAACAACTACAAACTCAAAGCCAAAGCAAAAGTAGTCAAAACAAATATGTTTGAAAAAATCAACGGAAAGTTTGATGTTATCGTTTGCAACCCACCATACATCGAAAGTGACGTTATCCCAACACTTGACCAAAGCGTACGCGACTACGAACCACATCTTGCGCTTGACGGTGGCAAGGACGGATTGAACTTCTACCGCGATTTGGCAAGAGAGTCTGCCGACCACTTGAAAAAGGGCGGTATGCTGGTGCTAGAAATTGGCTACAATCAAGGCCCAGCCGTTTGCGATTTGCTCGTTGACAAGTTTGACGTTGAGTGCCTCAAGGACTACTCCAACAACGACCGCATTGTTATTGCTAAACTCAAAAACCATTAGCTTTTTTGTGTAGATACTCATCAAACAAAATCACACAAATAAGTATAAAGAAGGTAAATTATCATGACACAAAAATTAGACAAAATCGTTGCTCGTTACGAGTTTTTGACGGAAGAAATCTCCAAGCCAGAGGTTATCGCAAACAACAGCCAATGGAAAAAGTTGGTAAAGGAACACTCCAACTTGCGCCCCATTGTGGAGTGCTACGAACAATACAAAAAGGCCAAGAGCGAGTTGGAAGCCAACTTGGAACTTGCCGAAATGGAAACAGACAAGGAAATGCTTGCCTTGTTGCATGAGGACATCAACTTCCAAAAAAAGCAAATTGAGGAACTAAACGACCAACTTAAAGTTTTGCTTTTGCCAAAGGACCCCAACGACGACAAAAACGTTATCATCGAAGTGCGCGCTGGTGCCGGTGGCGAAGAGGCAGCACTTTTTGCCAACGAAATACGTCGCATGTACTACATGTTTGCCGACAAAAACCGTTGGAAGGTGGAAGAAATCAACATCGACGAAAACGAACTTGGAGGACTCAAGGAAGGCTCTTTCATGATCGTGGGCGAAGGTGCTTACTCCAAGTTTAAGTTCGAAAGTGGCGTACACCGCGTTCAACGCGTACCCGATACGGAAAGTCAAGGCCGTATCCACACAAGCACCATCACAGTTGCAATTCTCCCGGAAGCACCCGACGTGGACATCGAAATTTTGGACAAGGACTTGAAAATTGATACTTATCGCTCAAGTGGCGCTGGTGGCCAACACGTAAACAAGACGGAGTCCGCCATCCGTATCACACACTTGCCAACAGGCATTGTTGTTGCTTGCCAAGACGAGCGTAGCCAAATCAAAAACCGCGAAAAGGCGTACAACATCCTTAAGTCCAAACTGTACGACTACTACCAAACTCAAGCCGATGCCGAGTATGCCGCAGCACGCAAAAGCCAAGTTGGCACAGGCGACCGCAGTGAGCGTATCCGCACCTACAACTTCCCACAAGGACGCGTTACCGACCACCGCATTGGTTTGACGTTGTACTCCATCGAAAACTTTATGAATGGCGACATTGGCGAAATGGTAGAGGCACTTCGCCTTGCCGACCAAACCGCCAAGTTGCAAAATAGCGAAGACTAACCAAACAAAACAAAGCACCCGTCATTTGATGGGTGCTTTTTTGTTACTGTTGGCCTTGCCCTAACATTGCTGTACAATTACACTACAATACAAAAGACCACTCAATCGAGTGGCCTTTTTACCCAACAAACCTATCACAACAAAAAAGAGAGTAACGCATCCGTTACTCTCTTGTTGTTTTATATCATTATTGCAAGCCGTACTTTTTCTTGAACTTGTCAACACGTCCGCCTGCATCTACAAGTTTTTGCTTACCTGTAAAGTAGGGGTGACACTTGTTGCAGATTTCAACCTTGATTGTGTTTGTGTTTTTGGTTGTACCTGTTACAAATGTTGCGCCACAAGCACATACAACAGTCGCTTCATGATAATTTGGATGTATACCTTGTTTCATATCGCACCTCGCCCTTTATATTTGGAACTTTGTTCCACAGCCTTTTTATTCTACTATAACAAAACAAATCCGTCAAGCGTTTTGTGCAAATTTGCTATTGCCACATTTTTGGGGACATTTTGCCACGTTTTTGCGGTGGTTGGAAGTGTGTTTGGACATTTTGATTGATGTGTTTGCCGAAATTGCGGGCGGATATGGAATCCGCCCCTACGATGAAAACGGCGGGAGCAAGCCCTTTCCCCGGTCGCAAGCATAGCATTGCTCCCCGCTTTGGCTACAAACAACTCACTGGGTTGTTTGCTTTACGCGTCGCGCCCTACATTGTTGATACCTTGATTTGAGGCTCCCTTGTGTAAAGGGAGCTGGCACGAAAGTGCCTGAGGGATTGTAAGTTGGTGCTTTGGACAATCCCCCAGTCGGCAAAACCGACAGCCCCCTTTACACAAGGGGGCCTTTTGTGATTTTTCCTCACACATCGTCCCAAAGTGGGAGCCATGTTGGGAACTTGATTTTCGCATTGTTGCGTGGATATTTTCCTTCATTTTGCTATGGTTGTATATTTATATACAATATTTGTGCAAAACATCCTTGGGAAAAAGTGCCAAATACTTGACTTTGTGCGTTTGATTTGTTAAAATACCGATGTATGCTATGCTCATCAATATGCGCTTTTTGCGGAGAGATGGTTTTGTTGGCACAAATTGTGGCAAAATAGAGTTGCAATTGACCTATCCAGCAAACAATCCAAATTGGCAAAATGTGGTTGCTGTGAGCAACGGCTAACCCAAAAACAAGATAATTTTGGCGCGAAAGCGCTGGCATAAAGGAGAAAGAAAAATGAAAAGAACTTACCAACCCAAGAAAAGACAAAGAAGCAAAGTACACGGTTTCCGCGCTAGAATGAAGACAACTGGTGGCAGAAGAGTTCTCGCACGTCGTCGCGCTAAGGGTCGTCACGCACTTTCCGCATAATTAGGGGAAAACAGGCTTGAAGTCTATCTACAGACTTAAAAAAAACTATCAATACAACTACGTGTACAAACACGCCAAAAGCGTGGGTGACAGGAATTTTTTGATACTTTACTGCACAAGCAATATCCAAGCATCCAAGGTGGGTTTTTCCGTCAGCAAAAAGTACGGTGGAGCAGTTGAACGCAACCGCATACGCCGTCAAATGAAGGCGGTAATGTCCACACTTATGCCACAAGTGAAAAGTGGTTTCAATTTGGTGGTAATTCCACGCAAAAGCGAGCCATATCTCCACAAAGATATTGTTTCGAGTTTGACAAAGCTACTCAAAAGGGCGGAGCTGATATGAAATACATCGCCATCGCACTACTAAAGTTGTACAAGGCGACCATTTCCAAGTGGAAGGGGCGCAAAACTTGTATCTACACACCAAGTTGCTCGGTATACTCCATGGAGGCCTACCGCGAGTTTGGGTTTTTGCGAGGCAGTTGGCTTACGCTAAAGCGCATTTGTCGTTGCGCGCCATGGAAAAGGGGCGGATTTGATCCCATCCCAACAAACTTGCGTGGCAATGCCAAGTGGCACGTGTAAAAAATTTCCGCAACCATTGCAATTTGCGTTTTTATGCAGGTTGATTGATTGTTTTTAGGAGAAAAAATGAAAAGAAAACTTAATTCGATACTCAACGTTGTTCTACTCGTTGTGGTTTGTCTTGCAGTTTTTTCCGGTTGCACTACCAAAAAGGTAGACCCATGGGAAGTTGAAAGCAGTTTGAACTGGGTAGGCCACATTGTAAAGGCCATGCACGGTTGGATTGGCTCCTACGGCTGGACAGTTGTTGTGTTTACCGTATTTTTGAAGTTGTTGATGCTCCCATTGGATATCTGGCAACGTTACAGCGGTAAAAAGATGTCCGCAAAGATGGCCATCATGCAACCATACATTGCAGAAATCGACAAACGCTACGGTCCAGACTCCCAAAAGGGCGCAGAAGAAAAGCAAAAGCTCTTCAAAAAGCACGGCTACAACATGGGCTCTAGTTGTTTGCCAATGATTGTTACAATGGCTGTGTTCATGACAATGTTCAGCGGTTTGCGCAGTTACTCCACATACAGTACTGTTCAAACTTTCAACGCGCTAAGTCAAACATACTACCAAACCTACGCCGAAAAAATTGTAAACATCACACCATCAACTGATGCAGAACAAAAGGCGCACGATTTGTTTGTTGCAAGCTACACCGCTAACGGTGGAAAACTTGTAGACGGCAAGTACGTTGCAGACTTCACCAAGGAAGAATACTCTCGAATCAGCCAAAGCATCAAAGCAGTGCAAGATGCAATGGACAGTTTGAAGTCTTCTGCTGTGGCAACAGACAAAACTCTTGGTAACGACCTTGACCAATTGCTTGCAAAGCACGGTGTATCCGCACGCGAGGCCGTTCAAACCAAGTACTCCGAAGCGGAAGAAGGCTGGCTTTGGATCCAAAACGTGGCTCAACCAGACACGTGGGAATCCATCATGCCAAAGTACGACAGCGGTTCCAACAGTTTTACAGCCCTGATTGACATGTCCAACTACGGTGGTGACGGCAAAGTTTTGTACAACACCATCCGCGAGGCGGTTCTTTCTACTGGCGACCGTGGCGAAAAGGGTAACTGGAACGGACTTATGATTTTGCCAATCTTGTCTATTGGTCTGTCCTTCCTTTCCATGTTTATTGCCCAAGCAATGGAAAGAAAAAAGACCGATACAAGCAAACAAACGTCCGTGGACACTCAACAACAAAAGTCCAACAAAATCACCATGTTGATGATGCCTTTGATGATGGCTTACTTCGGCTTTATCTACACAGGCGCGTTCAGTATCTACATGGTATGCAACTACTTGATTAGTATCATTTCCACCGTGGCTTTGAAAGTTCCTGTGGAAAAGATGGTGGAACGAAACCTTGCTAAACACCCCGTTGACAACGGCAAAGCAAGTTATATGAGGTAATTATGAGAACAATTCAAGCATCCGGAAAGACTCTTGACGGTGCTGTGGAAAATGCCTTGAAAGAACTTGGCCTCGCTCGCGACCAAGTGGAAGTAAAGGTACTTCAGGAAGGGGGATTTTTGCGCAATTTTAAGGTAGAAGTTTCCCAAATCCTTACCCCAGCACAAAAAATCCAAGAGTTTTTGCAAAATATCATCACAAAGATGGGTGTAGAGGACGGCGTTGTTGAACTTGGTCAAAGTGACGATGCAATCTTGCTCAACATCAAGTGCGAAAACACCGGTAACGTTATCGGCTACCGTGGCGAAACACTTGACGCATTGCAATACCTTTGCAGTTTGATGCTCAACGAAAAGTCCAGCGGTTTCAAACGCGTAATTTTGGACTGCGAAGGCTACCGCCAAAAGAGAGAAAAAACTCTCAAAAAGTTGGCTGGTAACATCGAGCAAAAGGTAAAACGCACAGGCGTTGCAGTTAGCCTTGAGCCAATGAATCCATACGAAAGACGCATCATCCACACGGCACTACAAAACAGCAAATACGTTACTACCGAAAGCGAAGGTCAAGGCGTAAACAGACACATTGTTGTTAGCCCCAAAAACCAAAGCAACATCTTGAACGCAATCAATGCACCACGCAAAACACTCAATTTTGTGTACCGCAGTGAAAAGAAAAAGCGTAGATAACAATTGCAAAATTGACAAATAGAAAAGAACCTTGAGAAACTTCAAGGTTCTTTTTTGTTGCGGATTTATATTAGACGTTTTGTTACTGTTGACTTTTTGGGGGACGTTGCTTTGGGCGATTGTAAGCCTATCAAAGCCCTGCACGAAAAGAGTTTTACAACACCTAACACAAAACAAAAAGCCTTAACTAACGTCAGGGCTTTTTTTTGTTTAGATTTTTCTCTATTTTGTGCAAAACACGCATTTTTCGCGGACACGTGGTGGGTTTTTGAAGGGTTACAATCAATCTTGGCTGTACATTTTATTCGCCCACTTGTAGGCCTTTTTGCGAATGTCGTAGTCGGCATCGTGTTTTAGTTCTTCCACAAAATCTCGTGAGAGAAGTTTTCTTTTGTACATGCAATCAACAACAAATTCTCTGCTAAATGCCGAGTAACTTTTGTTGTAGGCAATAAACAAAATTTCATCAGGAAGATGTTTTTTGGTTGTATTCATAAAGTCCGTTGTCCAGTAAACAAGTGGATGATAACATCTAAAGGAGAACTTTACTTTGTTGTATGCATTGGACAGGACGTATCGCAAACTGCTGTTGTAGTTTGTCATCAGCATGTGTATTGCGTGATCAAGATATTTGTTATTTTCAACGAGATCCAAGCCAATTTGCAAAACCATTGGCGACTTGATATATCCCAACGTTGCATAGACGTGTTCTTCGATTGCACTACCAAACTTATCCTTTAGTTGCAAAAGCAATTTAACGTCCAATTGTTTTTGTGTAACAACATCTTGGAAACCGTCTTCCAAAATCTTGCAAACAAGATCCACATCATCGCATTGTTGCAAAAAGTCAACACATTTTTGAAACTCTTCTTCCGTTGCCCAACTTGCAAAGTGATATGCCATTTCATTTTGTTTTATAATAGACAAAAACTCGTCGAAAGTGTGGTTTCGCTCAGGACGGGTGTAGACAAATTCTTCTTCCGCAATACTTTGAATTTTTGCATTGTTTTTGTATCTACGCTTGATTGTAGCCACAAACCAACTTACGTTGCACAAAGTTATGGGGAGTTTTGAAATATCATCCAAAATTTGGAGAACCTTTTTGATGCCAAACAATTGGCACATTTTTATGCACAAGTAGTCGTAGCCACCAATATTGTTGGATGTCCATTTTCCTTTGCTGATGAACTGTTGGTAAAAATCCTTTATCGTTTGCTTGGCAACCTTGTCACCATCACAAGCAAAGCAAGCCAAAAAATCCAGCATTTGCGCCAAAAAAGAGGACTTGTGTAATACACTACTCATCAAGCATTC
This sequence comes from Clostridia bacterium, assembly GCA_017409765.1. Taxonomy (GTDB): domain Bacteria; phylum Bacillota; class Clostridia; order Christensenellales; family CAG-314; genus Fimimonas. The sequence goes on from JAFQSA010000017.1 coordinate 27,869, forward strand.
GGCAACTTTGTCCCTAAAATATTCTTTGTCTGGCAGTAAGCAAACAAGTTCGTACAGGTAGTCGCCTTTGCTACCCTCGCAAACAAAATCGTCGGCGATATCGTGCAAACAAGCATACAAAAGTTCATCCCTGTACTGATTTTTGTTGGGGCATTCGCTAATTTGTACATAGGTGTTACCAAGGCCTCGTTTGAGGTCATTTACAAACGACCAGTTCATTTTGCACTCCTTCGTTTTGTTGGTTTTTGTTATACTTTTGGCGCCTACAAAGGCATTTTGCGGGGTTTATTTTGGCCACGTGGGTAAACGCGTGGGGTGTGGGCAACCTTGCGGTAGACAAGCAAACAGCGGTTGCTACCGTTGGGCAGGTTGAAAGCAAAGTGTTTTTCCAACTTGAGCCCCAAAACTTTTGCAGCATTTTTGCCTTCGTCCACTTCGTCCAAAGTGGTTTTGTAGGCAAGGACAATTCCGCCAAGTTTGACAATTTGCGCTGTGTACTCGAGCAGTATGGGCAATGGCGCAACGGCACGAGCGGTGGCAACGTCAAACGTTTCCGAGTGGGTTTTGGCAAAGTCCTCCGCGCGAGCATGCTCAAAACGACCGGCAACGCCAATGTGGTCGCAAAGCATGGTCACAAAGTTGATGCGCTTGGCAAGGCTATCTACCAAGGTGACTTTGATGTCTGGGCGGGCGATTTTCAAAGGCAACGCGGGAAAACCTGCACCGCTACCGATATCGCACAACGTTGCGTTTTGTGGGATGGCTACCGAGCCAAGGATACTATCGGCAAAGTGTTTTTCCCAAACTTCCACCCTTTCCGTGATGGCGGTAAGGTTGTACTTTTCGTTTTCCGTGCGCAAAAAGTCGCAGTAGAAATCTAGTTGCTCCACCATTTTGTCGGTAAGTTGAATATTGGTATTTTCGAAAATAAATTGTTTCATTGGTTTAGTTGATTGATTTCTTAATGGGCTATCGATTTGTAAAATCGTTTGAATATTAGACTATTTCACGCGGGGCCCCTACGATGCGGTAGCGCAATGGGTATCGCAAATGATAATCACATCGTATGGCTAAATGATATGCAAACACAGTCAACGTTGATTTCAGTTTCTGTAGGGGAGGGGTTGCCCCTCCCGAATTGACGCTAATTGCTACTTCAATCCTATGATGTCACAAAAGTGGGGCTTAACACATACAAAAGTGACACTTAAAGTGTCAGTTTGTTGCAAAACTACTGTCCGCGTTGGGCAAGGTAGACAATCAAAATTTGGACGTCTGCAGGGGAAACACCGCTAATTCGGCCCGCTTGACCAAGGTTTGTTGGGCGGATTTTTTGCAGTTTTTGGCGCGCCTCTAGGCGCAATCCGTCGATGGCAAGGTAGTCGATATCCGCTGGCAATGGTTTGTTTTCCAGCTTGGCCGCTTGGGCAATTGCATCCATTTCCTTTTGGATGTAACCGCGATATTTGCACTCAATTTCCACTTCGGCAAGGGCATCAGCATCGATATCTTGGAAATAGCCAAGGGTTTGAATATCTTTGATTGTGATGTTTGTACGGCGGAGCATTTCGTCAAGCGTCAATCCAGCGCCAGTAACAGGTTCGTTTTTGCTTTCGAACAATGGGCCGTACACCTTCGGCGACACAACAATCTTAAGTTGCTTTTCGCAAAGGGCCATTTGCTCCTTTTTGCGCAGATACTTGGCGTATCTTTCGTCACTTACAAGGCCAATTTGACGGCCAATCTCCGTCAATCTTAGGTCAGCATTGTCTTGGCGCAAAACAAGTCGGTGCTCAGCACGGCTCGTCATCATGCGGTAGGGCTCGAAGGTTTCCTTTGTGGTGATGTCGTCAATCAACACACCGATATAACTGTTATCTCTGCGGAAAGTTACCGGCTCCAAGCCACAGACGTATCTTTGCGCATTGATGCCTGCCACCAAACCTTGCGCACCGGCCTCTTCGTAGCCACTTGTGCCGTTGATTTGACCGGCAAAGAACAAGCCTTGAATATTTTTGGACATCAAAGTTGCGTCCAACTCCGTTGCATCGATGCAATCGTACTCAATTGCGTAGGCATCGCGCATGATTTCCACGTCTTCCAAGCCTTCGATGGAGTGGTAAATTTGCAATTGCACGCTTGCGGGCATGCTTGTGGATGCGCCTTGAACGTAGAACTCGCAAGTATCTTCCGACTCCGGTTCAAGGAAGATTTGATGACGATCCTTGTCGGAAAAGCGGACGATTTTGTCCTCAAGACTTGGGCAATAGCGTGGACCGACACCGTTGATACTGCCGTTGTACAATGGCGCAAGGTGTTTGTTGTCCAAAATTACTTGCTTAGTTTGTTCCGTAGTGTAAGTAAGGTAGCAACTGCGCTTTGTGGATGGAATGCTATCCGTTAGGTAGGAAAATGGCGTAACGTCACTTTCGCCCACTTGTTCAATAGTTTTGTTGAGGTCGATGGACGTAAGTCGAACACGCGCAGGCGTTCCCGTTTTGAAACGGCGCACAGTAAAGCCCAAGTCAACCAAACTTTGTGTCAATAGTTTTGCATTGGCAAAGCCGTTTGGGCCACTTTCGCGGACACATTCGCCCACCAACGTGCGAGAGTTGAGATACACACCGCAACACAAAATTACCGCTTTTGCCGTGTATTGTAGGTCTACGGCGGTGGTAACTGTAAAGATACCGTCCGTCACTTCCACCTTGGTTGCTTCCCCTTGACGGAGATACAAGTTGGGGGTGCTTTCCACCGTCTTTTTCATGTTGACGTGGTACAAGTTCTTGTCCACTTGGGCGCGTGGAGAGTAGACCGCAGGGCCTTTGCCACGGTTTAGCATGCGCATTTGCAAAAGACTTTTGTCGGCATTTAGCGCCATTTCGCCACCGAGCGCATCAATTTCGCGCACGATTTGGCCCTTGGCTGTGCCACCAATGCTTGGGTTACACGCAAGATATGCAACTGTATCTAGGTTTGTTGCCAGCATCAAGGTTTTGCATCCAAGACGCGCGCAAGCTAATCCCGCTTCGCATCCGGCGTGACCTGCGCCAACAACAATTACATCAAAATTTGTCACTTTTTACCTCTAAAATTATTTCGATTTTTGCGGAAATATGCTCAAAAACGCACCACGTGGTCGCGATTTTTGTAAAATTGACCTAAATTGGCCAAAGCATCTTCCCGAAAAACTCGGCTGTGATTTTTAACTAATATTTGTTACTTTCCAAGGCAAAACTTGGAGTAGATTCGGTCGATGATACTTTCTTGTGCGCTTGTGCCTGTGATTTCGCCAAGAGTCGCCCAAGCATCACGCATTGCACTTGTCACGATATCCAACGTTGCGCGTTGAGTTTCCTCCAGCGCCACGTCAATTTGCACTTTTGCTTGTGTCAAGCAGGAAAGGTGTCGTTCGTTTGTGATGAGCAAATCGGACGTTTGAATTTCCCCCGCATTGAACATATCGTACAGGCGTTGTTTTAGTTCTTCCACATCGCCACTTTTTGCAGAGATGGCAATTTCATTTGCCAAAAGCTCAGTTTTAGCGCCCAAATCCGCTTTGTTGTACACCTTGATGAGTGGAATTTCCGTTTGAAAAACGCTTTGGTCGTTGGGGTTGTCCACCACGTACAAAATTACGTCCGCCTTGTCCGCTGCCGCCTTTGCGCGCTTGATACCTTCCGCCTCAATTTCGTTGTCGGTATCGCGAATGCCGGCCGTGTCGATAAAGTTAAATTTGATATCACGGAAGTATGCACTTTCCGTCAAGACGTCGCGAGTTGTGCCTTCAATGCCGGAAACGATGGCCCTATCGGCACCCAAAAGCGCATTCAAAAGAGAGGATTTGCCCACATTTGGCGCACCAACGATGGCAACGTCAATGCCGTATTTTGCCACTTTGCCAAGGGCGGACGTTGCAATGATACCCGCCAAAGTTTTGGAAATTTCACCAAGACCTTGGGCAACTGTTGCCGTTGTAGGCAATTCCAAGTCCTCTTCGGGGTAGTCCAAAGTGGCTTCGCAGGCGGAAATCAGGTCAAGCAATTTGTCTTGTAGTTCAATCACGCGCTTGCCTAGTTTGTTTTCCAACAGGTTTGCGCCTGCTTTTGCCGCCGATGCCGTTTCCGCATCAATCATTTCGATGATACCCTCGGCATTGGTAAGGTTTTGCTTGCCATTGATAAAGGCGCGCTTGCTAAACTCGCCATTTTGCGCCATAACTGCACCACAACGAAGACATTGCTCAATTACCGCTTGAGAAACGGCCGTGCCACCATGGCAATGAAACTCGACAGTATCTTCCCCCGTGTAGGAACGAGGGCCTGCAAAGTACACGCACATTGCGTGCTCGTCAAAATGCGCCGTCTTCAAAGTGCCAACGCGCATGTAGTTGGGTTCCGTTGGGAATGGTGCAAAAAATTGTTTTGCAATATTGATAGCATTTGGGCCACTCATACGCACAACTGCAATGGCGCTACGACCACGCGCTGTGGAGAGGGCAACGATTGTAGAATTCATAAAATACCTCATGATAACATTTTACCACTTTGTCGCAAATTTCTCAACTGTTTAGCAAAAATCCTTGCATATTGATGTGTTTTTGCTATATTTTTGCGAAAAATCCCCCAATTATTGCCAATACTTTTGTTTGACAACGCAAAACAACCGACAAATTTTCCCCACACAGCTTGACGTCACCAAAATTTCCACCAAAACAACACCTTTGCCGATAGGATTTTCAACAAACGTCAGTACAAAAAGTCCATATTACCGCTTTTGTATCCGCCTGCCTTTGCAACGTTCAAATCGCACATAGTCCAAAGCAATATTTTTACAACAAAAATGCAAAATGCCCTTTAACTTTGCGCAAAAATGTGTTATCATATATTTGTTAAAGTTTGCGCAAATACAGTATTTGTTGCGACATTATGTTGAAAAAAATCCAAAACTGTGGTATCATTGTTTTGTTGCGGACAAATTTTTGTTTTGTTTAGCAAAAAAGGAGCAATTATGGGTAAAATTATTTGTTTTTCTAACCAAAAAGGTGGTGTCGGCAAGACAACCACAGCAATCAACCTGGCAGCATTTGTTGCAAAAAAAGGCAGAAAGTCACTCCTTGTAGACTTTGACCCACAAGGAAACAGCACAAGCGGTTTTGGCCTTGAGAAAAATCAGTTGGAGTTGACCTGCTACGACTTTTTGATGGGCGATTGTGAGGCAAGCGACGTTATTCGCCCCACCATGGTGGAAAATTTGAGCATTTTGCCCTGCAACATCGACCTTGCAGCAGCGGAAGTGGACCTTGTTAGCGTGCCTTCTCGCGAAAGTGTTTTGAAAAATCGCCTTGCGGAAATTCGCAACGACTACGATTTTATCTTTATCGATTGCCCACCAAGTTTGGGACTACTGACTTTGAACGCACTTGTTGCAAGCGATAGCGTTGTTATCCCCATCCAAAGCGAATTTTTTGCGTTGGAAGGTCTTAGCCAACTGATGAACACCATCAAAATTGTCAAAATGCGCCTCAACTCCAAATTGGAAATCAACGGCGTTGTTTTGACCATGTACGACTCTCGCACAACAATGTCCAAGCAAGTTACTGCGGAAATCTACAAGTACTTTGGCGCAAAAATGTACACCGTACCCATCCCACGCAACATCCGTTTGGTAGAGTCACCCAGTTTTGGCGTGCCAATTTTCCTGCATTCGCCAACATCCAGCGGAGCAAAAGCATACGATGCATTGACTGAACAATTTTTACAAAGAGAGGAATAGAGTACAATGGCAGCAAAACCAACAAACAAAGGACTAGGCAGAGGCTTTGCCTCTTTGATGGGAATGAACGACTTTGACGTTGTTCCACAAAATGACGACAACAAAAGCCAAGACGGAGTTGTGATGATCTCCTTGATGGAAATCGACCCCAACTACGAGCAACCACGTAAAACTTTTGACGAAGATGCGCTTGCAGAACTTGCCGAAAGCATCAAGATGCACGGTGTAATTCAACCAATCGTTGTTACGCCAATTGGCAAACGCTTTATGATCATTGCCGGCGAACGTCGTTTTAGAGCAAGCAAACTTGCTGGCAAAAAGGACATCCCTGCAATCGTTCGCAACTACACACCACAACAAATCAAGGAAATTTCCATCATCGAAAACTTGCAACGCGAGGACCTCTCTCCAATTGAGGCGGCACGCGCAATCAAGACTTTGATGACAGAGTTCAACATGACTCAAGAAGTTGCTGCTGACCGCATCGGCAAGAGCCGTTCCGCTGTGGCAAACACATTGAGATTGCTCACTTTGAGTGACGAAGTTATCGAACTTATCGAAAAGGGCAGACTTTCCGCTGGTCACGCGCGCACGTTGGTTGTTGTGCCAACTGCCGACCAATACAAGCTTGCGCTGAAGGGTTGTGACAACAAAATGACCGTTCGCGAAATGGAAAAGATGGTGCGCGACTATCTCAATCCAAAGCAAAAGCCACAAAAAGTTGTCGAGGAAAGTCGTGAACTGCGCGACCTTGTTGGTAACATGAAACGCGCGTTTGCAACAAAAGTTTCCGCAATGGGCAACGGCACAAAAGGTCGCATTTACATCGACTACTTTACTGCCGACGACCTTGACCGCATCTGCCGTCTTGTTGACGAATGGATGAACGAAAAGTTCCGCAAGGACGAAGAATAGACATTAAACCCCGACTTTTGTATCTGTTAAGGGGTAGTTTGGAGAATTAATATGGATATTATTGGATATGTATTTGCTGGCATTGCGCTAATTGCACTGTTTGTTGGGCTAAAAAAGGGCTTTGTAAGCACGCTACTTGGATTGCTTTCCGCCGTGGGATCAATTGCAGTAGCAATCATCTTTACACCAAAGGTGTGCGAGATGGAATTTGTAAAAAACGCGATTGAGGACACACCAATTGTCATCAACGGACAAGAAATGTTCTACCTTAGAACGGTAATTGTATTCTTTGTGCTGTTTGTTGTGTCGTTGATTGTTATTTTGGCAATCAAAGGATTATTCAAATCACTAATGAAACGCGTCAAAGTGCTCAAATTTGTCGACAGATTACTTGGTGGCGTGTTTAACGTAGTAATTATTTGGGCTGTATTTAGTATTTTGTTTGCAATCTCCAGCATTGGCACCGATTGGTTGGTGGCAATTGAAGAGCAAATCGCTTCATCTGGACTAGAGATCGCTTTGGTTGAACCGGTTGGCAACGCTTTGACAACAGTTCACGGTAGCCAAATTTTGCAAACTGTGTTTGGCGCATTCAATCCAATTGGCGAATTGGTAGCAGGATTGTTGTTGTAATATTTGCACATAGCTTCAACAGCTAGGTAAAATTTGGTTGGCTGTATTTATCAAGTAGAATTAGCAAAACCATTTCAACAAAATATTGACAATTTATTTAGGCGAGTTGACGGATGTTGACTCGTCTTTTTTATTGGCAATAATGTAAATTTATGCAAAATTTGTGCATAAAATGTCGAAAACAAACCACGTATCCGCGATTTTTCAAAACTTTATGCAGTTATCCACAATATTGTGGACAGCTTGAGGCGCACATCTTTCGAATGAGATTCACAAAATTATTCCCACAGAAAGACCATCTTTAGTGTAGCCTATTTGCACTATTTTGCCGGAAATTTACCGCAAAACGGCATAAATTCAGTATTTTACCCCAAATTTACGTCATTTTTGCTATTTCAAGAGGTTTCGTCTAGAATTTCTAACGTTTTAGCGGTGGTTTGGCGCTAAAATACCTTACTTTGGCAAAAAAATGAGATTTTTCGACTAAAATACGTTAAAGCTGACGTCACAAAAGCATCAAAAAAGCTAAAACGGTGTCAAAAGCAGATAAATAGAACTGAATTCTTTAATTTCTCTGTCGATCCGTAGAGATAGCAATCCGTTGTCTGCAACTTTAATACAAGAATACCCAAGCGGAAAAAGCTGTCATTCTGCTGTAACAAGGCAAGATTTGGACACAAATTTGACCCAAATTATGTCATAAAAACTGGTTATTTTAGCCGTTTTAACGGAATTTTTCGATAAAATTTGCAAAATTTGATACCCTATCAGCCTAAATTTCGCGTCAGTAGCGATAAATACTGCTATATTGTTCATTTTTGAAATGATTTTGCATTTGCAATCAATGTTCGCTTTTATCATGATATCTTGCTTGATTATGCCGACGCAGAAGGCGCTTGTAGTATTAGTTCTACATGCGTTACAAACAACTTATATAGGTTGCTTTGCTAATATATAGTTTTGACTCATCCATTTGAGCACTTTTTTGCCTATTTGACGTGAATTTTAGGCGTACACATATTGGTTATAAGGCATTTTGGCGACGAATATTGCAATGAATTATAGCCAAAATGCTATTTTCCACTATTGAATGGCAGTAAGAACGCCCTTTGATTCTATTTCGTCCCAATGCACGTGCTTTTTTAGGGTAATAGCCGATCTGTTTCACGTGGAACAGGGAAAAAACTATTGACTAGCACACGCAGCCCATACATTCGATATACAATGCCGCAACAGACCATCAAATATTGACATACATTTATACTTTTAAGCAATTCAAAACTTGCGTTTCACGTGAAACTACGCCTATTTTCCAGCACAAATACAATTCATACATGCATGACGGCGCTAAAACTCATCATTTGCAAGCACAAAAAAGAAATATTTGTACTTTCTGGCATAATCGGGGAGTAAAAAACGCAATTAAAACAAGGATAGGCATAAATATGACAGCTTGAAAGAAGTAAATCCGCAGATATACTAGTCAAAAAGACTCAAATTGCTACCAATTATAAGTAAAGTAACAGAAAAATTAAAAACTTACTGTACAAAAGACCGTTGCAGCACAATCTTTGAGAAAATTTTACCACGTTAGAAGCCACAACATGACACAAGATACCCAAATTGACGTGTCTAGTAGATGCTTTTTTTTCGCAATTCCTCTCCATCAAATCTAATTCGTAGCAATACAGCAGAACGATAGAGTGTATGCGACAATAATTTTAAGCCCAAAATACCGCAAAAACATTTTTGCCACACTTTGGCTCAACGGTAGACCGTCAGTACATCAACGTAACATCGCAGACTAGAAAGAGGTAAAAAATCATTCAAAATGCCTAAAAATATGCGCAGAATTTTTCGAAATTTACTCAATTTTTACCGACAAAATGAAATTTTGGCCTAAAAAATTCTGTTAGAATGGCTAAAATAACCAGTTTTTGCAGTCATTTTTTAGGCATTTTAGAGCCAATTTTAGAACAATTACGCTTGAATGGGTACACCAACACACAATATCGTCAGGTAGACAATCCCATCAACTGAGATTTTGCCGGCACACCAACTAGCAAATCTCCATAAACATTAACGTGCGCAAACTATTATTTTGCTTTTTTTTCATATTTGTCCGCACCTTTCTGGACCAGCACGCAATATTTAGCAAAGCGCGTTTGCGAAATACACTACAATTTTAGTTACCTGGACAGTTTTAGACGATATTACTTGATATTTTGGCAATACAACTAGTAAATTTTGGCAAAAACTAGAATATTTAAGCAACATGACGATAAATTTCGGCAATATGACGGTTAATTTTAGTAATATAACTAAAAATCTATCCAATATTATCGAAAAACTCATCAGTATGGTTAAAACCCTGCCAATATAACGAGAGTTTGACAATATATCAAAATCACGCTGTAAATCGCTAGTCAATATTTTTGTTTCACGTGAAACACACTTATATTTTCCCCCAAGAAACTTTTATTATCATATTTTAGCGAATACTAACATTAAACAACGCTCGAAATCGGGTCGCTTATAGTCGAATATTTTTAACGTTTGCAACCTGGAAACTTAGCCGAATTGCTTTTGTTTCACGTGAAACAACTTTTCTGCGGAGTAAATTTGCATCAATAATAAGTGTCTTGAGGGAATTTATTTAATGGTCGGTCGCACAAAATTTGACACAAATAGTGCTTTGACGTGCTAAATGATAGCGAAATAAAACGTTAGGTCTATTGTGTTAATATCAATAGAAGGTGGCTAGAAAATGTCTAAAATAGGTTAGAAATAGGCTAAAAGACGGCAAATTTAGGCTAAAACGCCTTAAAAATGGGCCAAATTGGACTAAAAACGAAATATTTGCAGTAAAAAAGCCGTATTTTCCATTGAAAACACGGCTAAATTTGATATTTATTGAATTGTAAATAGATATAAATTTGCGAAAAACTTCTTTGAAAACTTGAGGTTTTTGAAAAAAAATTTCGGCGATATTTCGTAAACAACATTCAATTTGCCTGTGAGTTAGGTCAAATCGATATCTAAAACAAACCCAGCAAAACAACGTTAGATAACCTTGCTAAATGGTTTCATTGACAAACAAATTTGGTAATTTAACCGAAATTGAGCAAACCAATCAAGCGATAGGGGCAAATAGCGCGTAGTTTACGTTAAACAGTTGACAAATTGCTTGTCCGAGAAGGTTAGAGTGGTGCACGTAGCAGAAAAACAAGGATCTGTTCGCCATGGAAACAACTTTTGCACCAAGTTCTGGGATAAATTTGGCGCAAATCACAGCAGATGCGGAGTACAATACGCCAAAAACAATGATGTAGCCAAGCCCAACGGATAAAATTGCGCCTGCAATCTTGTCGATACTCTTCAAAACGGGCACTTTTGCCACTTTTGTGAGCAATTTTTTGATAGCAAGCAAGATATACTTGAAGATAAGGTAGATCGCCAGCCACAAAACAAAGGCTACAACAACCAATGCGATGCCAAACCCGAAAAATTTACCCAAAGTGTTGAGCCCAAAACGTGTCATAACCTTGAAAATTGGTCCAGCAAGGCCTTTTAGTACGGAAAGTACACCGCCAGTTGCCAAAACGTCAACCAATTGCTCTTGTGAAGCAACTTCCGTCGTCATGATGGGCTTTTTGAACCAACTTGTCGCCAAACCTTGCAATCCACCGAAGATTTCGGTATCATTTATCAGGCGGAGCAGTTCGATTGTCACAACAACCGATGCCGCTAGCGCCACAATCACGCAAACCGTGGTGCTAATCATCTTTGCAAACCCATTTTTTAGGCCGATTGCTAACGTCACAACCAAAAACGCAAGCAATCCGTAGTCTAGTATAGTCATTTTTCTCCTCTATTTCAATAATGAACAACGTTCACTTATATACTTTTACATAAGCGAATAAACATAAACACCTGTTCACTACCGTCATTATATATAATAATTGGCAAGATAATCATTCAAATTGAAGATATATATCATTCAATCAGTAGAATATATCATTCAAACTGACAAGACGTATCAACTAAATCGACAAAATGTATCAATTAGATCAACACGATGTATCAATTAAATCAACAAGATATATTACTAAAATTGCAACGATACATCATTTAGTCAGTAGGATGGCAAGATATATCATTCAAATTGAAGATACACATCATTCAATCAGTAGGATGACAAGAAATATCCATCAAATTGACAAGACGTATCGTTCAAAGCAACAAGACATATCAATCAAATCAACAAGATACATTATTAAAATTGGCAGGATATATCGTCAAGATTGCAAGTCGTATCAAAATGATTGGCGAATTTGCACTAACAATTGGTATATCCTGGCAAAAGTAGACCTTTTTGTAAAGGCCACTACAAGGCGCATTGTATCCTCGCGGTTTGAAACATTACCGTAAAACACAATTTGCCTAGC
>JAFQSA010000018.1 GCA_017409765.1 Clostridia bacterium
CTTTTAGGCCGTTTTCCAAATTTACAATGTGGTATGGATCGGCAATTTCCGATGCAAAGTCGCCCCAACCGCTGTTACGGTCCCAATGGTAGATGTTTGCGCCCAAAAATTTGATGGACGTTTGTGTTTTGAGTGCCTTTAGTTTGTCCAAGCCCCAGTCGAACTCGTGGTTGCCAATTGCCATACACTCGAAACCAATTTCTTCCAGGCAGGAGTTAACAAGTGTGCCGTAGTTGGAGTTGGACTCCAATGTTTCTTGGAACATATCTCCGGAACTCAACAAAACTGTGTTTGGATCTTGTTGTTTTTTCTCTTTGAGATAGCCACCTATTTTTGCTAGTTTGCTTGTTGCGCCGTGAAGGTCATTTAGAGCGTATAAATCGACATATCTGGGCTCGTTTTTGCCGGGATTGTCGCAAGCGACCAATGCCACCGCGCTCAATACCAGCACAATCGCCAATAAAATTGCTAAAGATTTGCGCATAGTACTTTTCCTTTGTGTGGTTTAGTAAAAAGATTATAACATCTAACGCGCGATATGGCAATTGTTTTACAAAGGGAACAAGTTGGACGATTTATCATTTTTGGGCACAACAAGCATTTTTTAATATTGCCCACCCAACCTATGTTGGCGGTTTGGGATGTGAACAATCCAACACATGCAAAACAAAATTGCCAATACCTTGTGCAATCAAAAATTGTTGCAAAGATGGCTAAAATACTATTGTGCTATATCAACCTCCGCAGGCTACACCAGTTTTGCAATTTCCTTTTTCAAGCGAGAGATGATTTTCTTTTCCAATCGGGATATGTAGGATTGCGAAATGCCAAGCAAATCGGCAACTTCCTTTTGAGTTCGTTCCTCGCCACCATCCAAACCAAAGCGCATTTCGATGATTTGTTTTTCCCGTGAGGTAAGTTTTGCAAGCCCATCGGCAAGCAGTTTGCGCTCCACCTGACTTTCCACGTCGTTGTAGATGGCATCGGCATCGGTACCCAAAACGTCAGCAAGAAGTAGTTCGTTACCTTCGCCATCCACGTTTAGTGGTTCATCCAAACTAACCTCCTGCTTGACCTTGGAAAGCTTGCGAAGATACATCAAAATTTCGTTTTCGATACAACGGCTTGCGTAGGTGGCAAGTTTGATTTGCTTTTCCGCCTTGAAGCTGTTAATGGCCTTGATTAGGCCAATTGTGCCAACGGAAATTAGGTCCTCCATATCCAAGTTTGTGGACTCGAATTTTTTTGCCAAAAACACCACCAAGCGCAGGTTGTGTTCCACAAGTTTGTCGCGCGCAAAGTTGTCGCCAGCGTGCATTTTGGCAAAGCACTCCGCCTCCTCCTCCGTAGTCAAAGGTTGAGGCAAAGCCTCGTTTCCGCAAAGATAGTTAACTGCGTTTTGCGACACACACAGTTTTTGTAACAGAAGTTTCAAAAGAGAGAACAGTTTCATACAAATCTCCTTGTTTTGTAGTTGTTAAGTATGGGTTTTGTAGTTGTTAATGACGAGTTTTGTGTTAGTTTGGAAATATTCAACACCGCCTAAAAACATGCATTTTGGCGTGAACGCGGGCTGAACGCGACAAATTTTGATACTCAATGCAAGGCAAACAACTACTTTTTTCCAGTAAATTTGTTTGCCAATTTGTTGAACTTTAGCCATCTATTTAAGCAAATTTAATCATCAACTAATGGGGCATTTTGCCTTTGACAAACAACGCCCGCACGTTTAGCAACAAAAAGTCCACGTCTTTACTATATCAAAATTCTATGTCAATTTTCCTGCTGATTTTGTGTCTTTTGCGGACAAATACTGTTTGCCAAAATCACGTCGTAAAGTGAGGACATTTTGCCAATTGCAAAGTACACGTCAATCGTTTTTCCATCAAAAATGACTTGTCCTTGGGTGGCAATCACGGTGGATTTACCAGCAATTGTGCATACTTGCACATCCCGCGTTTTGCCAAAAAGCATCCGTTTTGCAATGATATCGGCAAACCTTTTGCTGACAAAACAAAGGGGCAAACTGTTGCATACGGCGGAGTTGCCACTATCATACAGCGCCTTGACTTTGTGGCAACCATCCAAAACAATTTGGCAACTATGCATGTTTGGCAACACCCGTTTGACGTCCTTTGCGTAGGTAACAATCAACTTTACCACCACAACGGCAAGCAAAATTGCAAAAAAGTAGCAAAACAGCGGAATGTCGCTTTGGTAGATTACACCACCAGCAAGCGGTTGCCCCAAATTGAACAAGCCCACGATTGCACCACCAATCAAAAACGTGTAACCAAAGGTGGTAACCACGCACCAAAACAACCTTTTGCCAAAGCCAACGGTGGCAATGCACATCAGCATTAGCGACAAAAACTTGGCAAAGTACAACAAAACGCCATCCAAAGTGAACGTCAAAATGGCCGTGACACTACCTACCACTCCGCCAAGCAAAATGCGGTGCCATCGCACCTTTTGCGCCAACGTTGTGGTGGCAAGAAGTAGTATCAGGCAATCCATCGTCAAATTATCCAAAAATGCGTACTCGATGTAGACGTTCATGTGGCAAATTGTAAAACATCCAAAGGGCACAATATTGCAAACTTTTGTTGAAAGAGGGGCGTTTTAGGCAAAAAGAAAAGGCAAGATATCACTTACCTTTGTTTAGAAGGAAAGTTACCTTGCCTTGTTTAGACGGCAAAATGTTACTTGCCGTGATTTATCTCACAAAGCCATGTTGTTACACTTCTATTTTGGCTTTGTAGATAACGATGATGATTTTGCGCTAGCCCATTTGTCGTAGATGGAATAGTATTGTGCTTTCGACAGGGAAACCCTTACCTACATTATGGTTGATTTTGTAGTAACAAATCAACCAATCTTGCATGCAAATTGCACAAATTTGTGGGCAAAAATCGCATTTTTTGGCGATACGTGGTAGTTTTTTTGAAATTTTCTACTCGGTTACGGTCTTTTCCACTTCGCGGTAGATTTCGCCATTTACGTATGCCATTGGGTCAACGTGTTCGCCATTTTGAGTGATTTCCAAGTGCAGATGCGCACCATCGGCAAACTCGTAAGATGCAGTTGTACTAACTGCGCCAATCTTTTCCCCCTTTTGGACGTTTTGACCTGCCACTACTTGAACGTCCGCCAAGGATGCGTAGGTTGCAATGACGTTTTCGCCATGGTCAACCTTGACGTAGTGGCCCATGCCGTAACTTTCGCCCACTTCCACAACTGTGCCGTCGTACATGGCAGTAACTGGGGTGTTTTCTGACGCGATCAAGTCCACACCGTTGTGTGTTGCCCATTGATTCAAAGTTGGATTGAACACAAACAGCACTTCCTCATCGGTGTACTCCATGCCCACACTTTGGTAAGCAACTGGGGAAGAAAAGTAAATTTTTTCCTTTACAATCACAGGCTTGGGAGTTTCGTCCACGGGGGTATCACTTGGGTTGCCACCAATTGGATCGTTGGGATTGCCACCAACAGGGGTGTTTGGATCGTCGCCCGTTACGCTTACGGCAATCACCACGGCGGAGATTGCCACCACACAGAAAACAAGTAGCAAAAGCGCTGCATTGTTACGCAAAAATCTTGTAAATTTATTTGTTTGATTTGTTGAACTCATTGTTATCCTCCATTATTGTTTGATTAGATTGTTGCCAGATTGTTGGGATTTTATACAAAGGATTGAAAATTTGATTTTGGTTTTGTATTTTGACAGTTTTGTTCGGCTTGTGACATCCAATTTGAGAAAAAACAACACTAAACATCTAACTCACACGAAAAGCAAAACTAAATAGCCACTAGTTACTCATTTATGCACCAAATTGACACATTTTAGGGATGGTTGTGCAATTAGACGTAACCAAGCAACCACAGCGTAGCCAAACCAAGTAACTTTGTAACCACCATGAGCCACATTATTGTTTTTTGATAACGACAAAACTTATCACAGATGGTTTTGCGCAATCAATTTATCTCCACATCCCAGCCAAATTGCTTTGTATTTTTTTGATATGCTTTTGGATGTTGCAGAAGATTTCCTGTTGCACAATATCAATATTGCCAATGGCGCGTATGCCAAACTAGTAGTCGCCAAGTATCAAAGGACTACCCACCGTGATAGTTTTGCCGTCAAAGGCAATTTGTAGGTTTGTTTTGCGACCATCCAAATTGATGTAGCCACAAATTTTAGATGAATAGCCACAAATAACAGTTAGCCCACCAATTGTTTGTTTTGTATGTACTTGCACGTCAAATTTGCGCAAAAACGCCGATACGTGTTGTGTTTTTGCTTTCCAACGGATGCTTACGCCATCCACGCCTTGGCAATGTTTCAGCACGTTTTGCAGTTCGGCTCCATCACAATACACAATCTTGCCAAAGCCAACGTCCGTATGGGCAAGTGACGTGTTTTGACAAAACACCTGACAGGTTGCGCCTGACAAATCCACCTGCTTGTACAGCTCTTTTGGCATAAAGTGCGCCATCAAAACCAAAATTACCATTGCCAAAAACAATGCGAACAATCTACTTTGCATAGTTCCCTCCAACAACATTGTTGACACTTTTTCGCAAAATAAAACAACCCCACAAAAATTGTGAGGTTGCTTTGTATATTGTGACCATTGCAAGCCAAACCAAGGAATACTTACATGCCGAATATCTACAACAACACGCATGCAAAATATATACTATATCATGCAAATCAACTTAAAAAATCGCACACGTGTTGCATTTTTTGTTTTTTACATCAAAAAAAGCGGGCAAAACTGTCCGCTTGATTTTTTGTATAAAGTTGTCCGCTTGGTTATTTGATATCTTTGCTATTTCGCAATCAAGTCCGCTGGGCTTGCATTCAAAAAGGCCGTCAGTGCTTGTTGCATTGTGTCCACGTCCATTGTGCCACAAGTTTCGCAAGCGGAGTGCATTGCAAGTTGAGGCATACCGATATCGCAAGTTTTGATGCCAAGTTCACGAGCGGTTGCAAGGCCAACTGTGGAGCCACAACGCATGTCGCTACGATTGTACAAATCTTGGAAGGCAACGCCATTGTTTTGCAAGATGTTTTTGAAAATTGCCGAACTCAAACCATCGGTTGCATAGTTGGTGTGGTGTTTGATAACGATACCTTTGTTGAGATATGCACGGTAAAGGGCATCGCTCTTTTCGGGATGAGCAGGGTGGCAAGCGTGGCCGTTGTCTACCGACAATACCATACCGCCTTCGATTGCGTTTTGACGAGCAACCACGTCCATGCCAAGGGCATCACAAAGGGCATCAACCACTTGGGAAACAAATCTTGGGTTACCTTGACGTGTTCCGCTACCAACTTCTTCGTTGTCCAAGCAAACGGCCATTGCTATTGTTTGTGGATTGCAATTTAGCAATGCTTGGATGGATGTGTACACACTTGTTAGGTTGTCGATACGTGGAGCGCACAAAAACTCGCCGTTTGCTCCAGCCAAAAATGGTTCTGTCGCGGGCACAACGTACAGGTCGGCATCAAGCACCTCTCCGTCCGTCAAAGTCTTGTACAATTCCACGTCACTTTGTGCCAAAAGTGGAAGGGTATCCACTTGTGGGTTGACGGAAAAACCATCGTTTACCGCTGGATTGAAGTGTACGCACAAACTTGGTATAACCACGTTGTAGTCGCTTGCAACAAGTTTTTGAATAACGCCATTTTCGCATTTTTCGAGGACACGTCCTGCAATTTTCAATGGACGGTCAAAGTAGGTGTACAGCAAGCCACCGCCGTATTTTTCCGTATTAAGACGCTTTGCGCCTTCGCTTGCAACAAGTTTTGTGCCTTTAACCTTGAAACTGGGGGAGTCGGTGTGACTTTCGCAAATGGAAAGCACCTTGTTTGCGCCCACCACAAAGGCAATAACGGACGATCCGTTGCGTGTGACGAAATACTTGCCACCTTCGGCAATATCCCATTTTTCGCCAAGGGAAAGTTCCACAAAGCCGTTGTCACTCAAAATATTGCACACGTTTTGTGTTGCATGGTATGCTGTGTAACTATTTTTTAGGAATTCTTGCACGTTCATGGATGACTCCTTTTGTATCTAAATACAACTTTTTGTGGACAAATTGTAACACAAAGAAAACGGCAAGTCAATCATAAATGGTAAAAAGGTGTTTTTTGCTAGTTTTGTTTTACTGTTACGCTAATATCAAATGCAATTTGGTCCATTGCAAAACTACTTGTAAAGTTGTTTGTGCCCAGTTTTTGGCGATACCTTTCGTGCAGACCCATCAAGTCGACGTTGTTTTGTTGTTGGAAGGCAACAAAATCTTGTAGCAGTTTTTTCGCATCAAGTTGCAGTTTGTCTAGCACGTCCTGTGGGATATCTTCGTCCGTTTGCACAGTAAGATTGCCACTTAGACCAAAATCATCGGTGCGCGCAAGACGGCATTTGAGTTGTACGTCCACCTGCACAGTTTGGTCCACAATCTTTAGATCCACCTTCTTTTTGCTGACGATAAAGGTTAACTTTTCCCCTTGGACTTCCACAATAAACACCTCTCCGCTAACATCCTCCGTCAGTAACGAAAGTGCTCGCAAATGTTGCTCATCCAACGTGCACACAAACTTGTTTTTGCGAAAGACCACCAATTTTTTGTAGGCAAAGTAGCCTTGAGTTTTGTTGGGATTTTGGCTGTCGGTGTTGGCTGACGGCACAAACTCGACGTAGTTGGTAAAGCCCGTGCAGGAAAGTTCCTTTTGACTGCGAGCATATTGCAAAAGGGAGTTGGTGGGCAAGCCCACGCTTTGGGATTGTTGCTGGAGCATGGCTATCACCGCCAAAGACGCACTTTGCGACATTGCCTCGCCATAGTTCAACAACTCCTTTGCCTCCCCTTTGGCGCAACAGATAGCAGACGACTCCTTAAAGTTGTAGGAATGAATAAAAAAATCCACAATTTGCGAAAAGTCCACCTTGGTGTACAAACTTTTGCCCAGCACAAGCAAAGCGCATTGTCCAAGGGATGCCTCCTTGCCCATCTGCTGGGAAATTTGTTGGATGGCATGCGCTATTGTTTGGCCGGTGACTGTGATGGTTTTACTGAACGTCCCCACCTGCTCGCTACCGTTGCCGGGGCTGACAACTTCCGCCGTTACAACCAGTTGATTGTCCTCCGACAAATCCAATCCAAGCCCTATGATAATTGCACGATTTAGGATGTCGTTGGATACAAAACTTGTGGACATTGCAATCAGCACAATTGCAACCAACAGTATCACTCCAATACGCTTAAGACTACTCATTTTTGCACCCCTGTGTTCAGTTTTTTGTTGGCAAGCGTCATCAAAAGTGGCAAGGAAATGGGCAGTAGATACTGCACCAAGGCAAAGGGTACAAGCAACTTATCCATAAAATCTTGCGCGATGTTTTCCGCTGGGACAAAAAGTGGCAACATCAAAAGCAGAGCAATTGCCAAAATCATCCAGACGTTGGGTTTGCTAAAGTGCAAGCCAAACAACTTTTCCCCACACTTGTAGGCGCAATAGATAAAAATTACAATCTTTACAAGCACCGACATTATCCACACGGAAAGTGTAAGCCAGTCCCAACGGCCGTTTGTTATTTCCGCCACGGAAAAGACGGAAATTTTGCTCATTGCCAACTTTATTTCCGGAGCGATTGATCCAAACAACGCCACAAAAATGACGTTCATTGCAACCGTTAGCACAACACCCACGGCAAAGGAGGTAAAAATGGGCGTAAACACACGCTTTTTTACTTGAATATGCTCAAAAATGTAGTACACAAAAACGTAGTCGGAAAACCAATACGAGTGCTCAAAAGTCGCCTTGATGATGTTGCTTACACCTGCCTCCGCAATGGGAAAAATTCCACCGAAATCCGTTTGCCTGATGGTAAACGACAACAACGCCACAATGCAAAGAACAATCACGGCGCACATCAATTGCCCCATACGCGCAATACTGTTGAAACCGCGCGCAATGGCAAAAAAGGCAACGGCAACAATGGGCAACACAAACATCACCCAGTTGGTGGACACGTCAAACGTTACTGCAAACATGCGATAGCAGGAGTTCAACAGCACAACACTTCGGCACACAAACATCACAAAAAACACCACGTGTACCGCTTTTTCCACAATGGGCGAGAGCGTTGTGCGCAAAATTTTGTCCAAGGGAAGGTGGTGTTGTTGGTTGAGTTTTATCGCCCATGCCAAAAATGCAAGGCACACAAAGTCCCACAAAAATGCCACAACAAGCACCAACCAGCCATCGTGACCGACCGTTTCCGCAAGTTTGGATGGCAGGGACAAAAACTTACTTCCGGAAATGACCAACAACGTCAAAAGAGAAAACTGTCCAACTGTAACTTTGTCGCGATTCATTGTCCCCTCCTTGTGGTGTTTTTGTTAGGGATGGACTTGGGACGTTTTTTCCACGAAACAAGCGGTTTGTTCAAAACGGCATCCTGCTTGTCATTGTCCATCGTTGGTGTAAACGGAGCCAAAAATGGCGTGTGATACTCCTGCATGGAGCACAGGTAAAACAAAATTACCATCATGCTCAAAATTACCCCCAAAATGCCCATCACACCGGCAATGTAGGTGATGACAAGGCGCAACAAGGAAAGTATCAAAGTGTTGTCGGGCATGGTAAACAGACCAATGCCGGAAAGAGCGCCAATCATCACCGCTGGCGCGCCAATCAACCCTGCTTTGACGGCGGCATCTCCCAAAACTATTGCGCCCACAAGGGATAGGGAAATGCCCACAGCCGATGGCATCCTTAGATTTGCCTCGCGCAAAATGTCGAAAATGACAATGATAAGTATCATCTCCGCCAAAGGGGAAAAGGGGATTGCTTGGGTGGAATTTAGCACCGTTATCAAAAATTTAAGTGGGATGATTTGGTAGTTGTACATTTTCAAACACACGTAAAGGGATGGCAACAACACGCTTGCAAGCACACTGATAAATCGCAAAATGCGGTTTAGTGACGTCATGGTGTTGTCTTCGTAGTAGTCGCCGGGGGATTGCAAGTCCTCCACGTACAAATATGGCACAGTAAGCACCATTGGCGAGCCATCCACGATAAGCGCAACGCGACCTTCCAACATCTTGCCAACGGCAACGTCTGGCTTTTCCGTCATGCCAACACGACGGAACAATGCCGTTTTGTTTTTGTCGATGTAGCGAGAAAGGTAACTTGCATCCAGCACGCCGTCGATGTTGATTTTTTGCACCTGTTGGACAACTTCGTCCACCACTTTTTTTTCGGCAATGGAACTGAGATAGCACACAAAAACCGTTGTGTTGGTGTACTTGCCCACGTTTAGCGTTGTTACCTTCAAGTCGGCAGTTTTAAGCCGTTTGCGGATGAGCGTGAGATTGGTCTTGGCATCTTCGATAAAGCCCTCGCGTGGGCCACGCATAACCATTGACGTTGGTGGCTCGATGATGGCGCGCGCAAGCGTTGTGCGCGTGTCCACAGCAATGCAGTTTTGTTCGTCCATTATCACGGTGTAGCCGTTGGACATTACGTCCAACACGTCAAAAAAGTTGGCTGGCTCTTTGACAATTGCTCCCGTTGTAAGCCGTTTTTTGATGCACTCAAAATCCGTTGCCTTTTCCCCATAGGTCAATGGCTCCACCACGTAGTTGGAGATTTTGATGTCGCTACACATACTATCCAAAAAGCACAGGGTAAGGGGCATGCCACAATCCACTTGGCGGGTGGTAAAGTCGTCATCATTTTGATAGGTTTTTTGCAGTTGATTTAGATAGTTATTCATACAATAGATTTTGCCAGTTTGACGGCGTAAATATACCCGTTGTGTGAAAATTGTAAAACAATGTGCTGAACACAACATCGATAGTGAAAACTCCTGTACTGCAGAAAAAATCCCATGTAATGCACTTGGCATCTTGCCCCTAGTATTACTGATAAAAAACGCGGTATTTTGCGCCACCAAAATGCAATGTTTTCTCGCAAAAACTCAAAAAAACGCACCACGTAGTCGATTTTTTGTATTTTTGCCAGAAGAAAAACTGCAAAAAAACACACCAACAGGTGTTGATGTGTTAGAGTTTGCAAATATCTAATTTTATATCTTAGTTCATCACTTTGCCAAAAATGTTTTGGTAAGGGATGTCGCCAATGTCGTTGGCACGGCTGTCGTGGCTGACGTCACGATTGTCCCCCATGGCAAAAAAGTGACCTTGTGGAATTGTGTAGGGGCTGTCCTTTGTGTAGGAAGCCAAACGTTGTAGCATAAATGGTGAGATGTAGAACTGTTTTTCGTCAATGATGGAGTCTTCCACATTGTCGCCTGTGGACGCGTACAACTCGCCAACAATTTGACCGTCAAGCGTTTTTACCATCACTTTGTACTTGCCATCCACCTGCTCTACCCAGATTTGTTCGCCCTGTGTTGCAACAACGCGCTTGATGAGTAGTCTGTGCTCGTCATTTGTGCCATCCATCTTTGGGAAAAAGTCAAAGTGGCGCTTGAACCAGCTAGGATTGTTTAGGTAAAAAACAACCACGTCCCCGCGTTTTACATCCTTTTCGCTGGAGGTTCGGTCAACTTTTACCACGGCACCATTGGCGTACGTCGGGAACATGCTATCCCCCGACACCACCACATTGGTAACAAAAAACGCCTTTACAACAATCGTTGTTACCAGCACAATCAGCACGGCAACAAGCAAAACATTAAGGATTTTGTCCCACTTGTTACGTCTTGGTTGTTGGGTGTAATCTTGCTTGACTGTAGTGTCCAATTCAGTTGTCGGCATTGGTTGGTTCAACGTGTTTTACCGCCTTGTAAAATTTGTCGTTGGGCAACATCACAACGTGCCCGCATTGTTTACATTTGATTTTGTAGTCTGCGCCTGTACGCAACACTTCCCACTTGTTGCATCCGCACGCGTGGGGTTTTCGTGTAGTGACAGTATCGCCAAGTTTGCAAATTATCATACCAAAATAATGTTGTTTACCAAAAATGTTTGGTCGCTTTTCAAAACGAGCACTTCCGGAACTTTGTCCGCAGGCATCGACTTGCTACGTTCGCTACTGTTACTCAAAAATTGTGAGCCTTCCACCGTTACGCGTTGCCACTTGCCAACTGCGTGCAGTTCCACTTGGGCAACGTACACGTCGTTTGTTTTGCCATAGTCGCAAACTACCGCAACGTGCAAAGTTCCCTTTTCGCTTGCACAGATATCGAAAGTTACCGCAAATGCAAAGTTCTTTTTTACGCTGGCATCCGTCAAGGCAAACGTTGCAAGACAACTGCCCTTTGCGCCAACAATATCCAAGTAGCCCTTTTGGCGTTTGTACTCCGAGTTGGTAAACGTCCAGGCTTTGCGCTCGGTGATGTTGATAAGTTTGTAGTTACCTTCGCCAGTAAACACAATGCTGTTTGCCATCTTTACGTTGCGCGCGTTTTTGACAGGAATTTCCAACAATGGCGAAGAGGTTGTGATTTTGTCCTTGATTTCCGCAAAGGCAATCACGTTGCAGTTTTCTTGATACAAATCTAGTTTGCCAACGTAGCCATCGTCAATTTGCTCAAGTTGCGCCTTTACCCAATGCTTTGCAAGCGCATTAGCGTTTGTACAGTACCAAACGGCAACGTCCTGTGGGTAGGCGGATGTTCTTAGTTTAACAAAATAGTTGCCCTCTTCCACGTAGTAACTCAGGTCGTAGTCCTTGGGGGCATTTGTGCCTTTGCACCAAGCGATGACGCTTTTGATGTAGCGCGAGTCCAAACAGTCGAGGGTGTCTGGCACAATCAACAAACGGCTTTGGTCGTTTAGGCGGTAGAGGTACTTGCTAACTTCCGTAACATCGCTAATATGGCTGTTTGCCGAGTTAACAACAAACACCGGTACGGAAATGTTGATGATGTAACTTTGTGGCGCAAGTCCCATTGTCCAGGCTTGACTTTTGTCGTCGTGGGCAAATTGGTCTTGAAGTGACGCCTTGCCGTCCACGATAAAGTCCTTTTCGGGGTAGTCGATGTTCAACTCGCCAAACAAAAATGCGCCGTTTGTAACGCGTTTGTCTTGCGCGCACACAATGATACCAACGGAAGAACAATGTCCAAGTGTTACTACCGAAACGGTGGAAACCTTCATTTCCTCCACGAGGTAGGTAATTGCGCGCATACAACTCAATGCTTGCTCGTACAGTTTGCTTTCGCGTACGTTTTCGCCAAAAAAGAACACGTCCTTGTTTTCGATGGCGTTGCAGTAGGAAACTTCCTCGGGGTACATTGTTCCGCAAGAGTTTTCCGTGCGTCCATCGATATCCACAGCCATGGCAACAAACCCCCTTTCGGCAATATCGCGAATTTCCTGGTGGATGTTTTCGCGACCGCTGGGGCTGATCAAAAGTACCGATTTGGTAGCCCTTTTGTTTGGTTGACAAATGTGGGCGCAAATGCGAGTTTGACGTCCGCTGGCAAAAGTTCTACCGGTAAAGTAGATTTTTTTGAAGGTAAGTTTTTCTTCCTTTTCCACCCTAGCAACGGTAACGTCCAGTTGCTCGGCGGATGGATCAAAGCCATACCACAATGTTTTGGTTGTAAGTAGTTCCATAGTGTTCCTTGTTGGTTTAGTTTATCAAAGGTTGCAAAAATTGATGTCAAAGTATATTTTACCACATCTAAGCCAATTGTGCAATAGCAAATTTTACTTGTGATATGGTGTGTTTGCGGAAATTGTGCACGCGCGATACAGTTGCTCGCACAACACAACTCGGCAAAGTTGATGTGGCAAAGTTATCTTGCCGAAAGATAGGCGCAAATTGCACTTGCTTTTGACAGTTGGATGCAGGCCGTTACTTCCGCCAATGATAAACGTAAAGGTGGAGTAGTTTTGCTTTTGCTCGTCGATATACTTGGAAATTTGCACGCTATCTAGCAGTTTTCCATCGATATCCAGCGCAACAAGGCAACCTTCCGCCTTGGCAAGGATGGCTTTGGCCTCCGTTTCCATGATTTTGTCAATTTGTGCTTTGTTGGGCTCGCGGTTGAAAAAGCACTCCTCCACTTCCACAATTTCCGTCGTGGCAAAGCGGGAAAGTCGCTTGGTGTACTCGGCGATGGCTTGACGGTAAAAGTCTTCCTTTATTTTGCCCACTACTACAAGTTTGAATTTCATATTTTACTCCGCAAATAGGGTTGCCAACCAAAGCATTGCGCAAATGGCAACGGCAACGCCAAACCAAATCCAGTTGGTGGCTGATGGGTTTTGTTTGTGGTCGTTTTGCTTGGCGTAACACTTGGTTGTAAGCAAAAAACCAACCACGCCCCCGCAAAAAATGAGTCCGCCAACAATTCCAACTAGTGCAAAATGCTCCAAGTAGAACTCCGTTGGATCGTAAACAAAAGTGAAGAAAACCACCACGAAATTGTTAAATGCGTGCGTTAGGACACTTGTCCACACGCTACCACTACGATATGCCAAAAGCATCAAAAAACTGCCCAAAACAAATTGGTGTAACGTTTGCGCGGGGTTCAAGTGGAACAATGCAAACAGCGCACCGCTAAGCAAAATGCCTAGGACGGGTTTTTCGTTTACAAGCCCTCGTCCAACTGTGCCACGGAACAAAAACTCCTCGCCAATGGGCGCAAGTACCACCGTCATAACAACAAGCATCACCGGGCTTAGGTCGTCCAAATTGGTAGTTGGTCTGTTTAGCCCCATACTTTCGAACCAATCCAAAAACAGTTCGTTGATGGGTAGCATCATGTGTATAAGCCCAAACGTTGCCAAACATCCCCAAAGTGTGTGCGCAAGCCTTGGTTTGACGTTGGCGGTTGTTGCTTGGACAAAATCCTTTTTAGCAAACTTTGCATACCACCAAGCAATGGCAAATATGGAAAGGGACAAAATTGCGTAGATGGCGTTGTAGGCAAAACTACCCTCCGGTGCGGAGAGTAACGCCATACTCAACAAAAGTTGTGCCACCAGATACACGGCAACTGCAAAACTAAAACTTGCAATGCCATCCTTTTTTGTATACAAACTAGTCAATTGTTTCTCCTACTGTATGTTGTGATGCAACGTAAAGTTGCACGTCTTTGCCTTCGATAACGTTGTTTTTTTGATACATTTTGTTGATGGTATCAAAGGCAAGTTCTGCTGTGTTGTTGTTTTCCGAAAGGTGCGCAAGCACCACTTTTTTGACGCTTGTTCCAATCAACTTTTGCAACAATTCCGCGCATTGGTCGTTGGAAAGATGTCCAAATGGAGAAGATATGCGACGTTTCAAGGGGTAAGGGTAGCGTCCTTGCATCAACATTGTGACGTCGTGGTTACTTTCCAACTGTACCGCCTTGCAAGGCGCAAGAAAGGCAACAAGTTCGTCGTTGTAGCAACCGGTGTCGGTAACGCTGGCAATGCTTTCGTTATCGACACTAAAGCGGTAGCCACAGCATGCTTGACTATCGTGCGAGCACTCGTACACGTCCACCGCTATGTCCCCCACCACAAAAGAACCACTAACCCCCTCGACAAATGGCGAGTAACTTCGTGTTGCAATGCAGTTGACAATGGGCTTTGGCACGTAGATTTGTGTGTCCATCTTGTACTTGGTCCACATTGGTAGCGCGCAGATGTGGTCGTCGTGCTCGTGCGTGATAACAATGGCGTGGATATCCTTTGGTGTTAAATTTTTGCTTTGGAGCGCCAAAAGCAATTTTTTGTAGGAATAGCCAACGTCCAACAAAATATTGGTGTTTTGTGATTGGATCAGGGTGCAGTTGCCCCTACTTCCCGAAAACAATGGTGTGAGTTTTAACATAACTTCACTATTATATCACATATTGACATGTTTTGTAAAGTTTTGACAACATAACAAAAATCCCCCACAAAATGCGTGTTATCCCAAGCGGAGAACACGCAATTTGTGAGGGATTGTTTTTTTTGATATTACAACTCGCCGAGCAATTCTTCGCGCAGTTGTTTGAACTCGTCGCTATCCTTGTCGGTGCGAGCGTTTGCTTCAACAATGCGTTTTTGAAGGTCACTTGTAAGTTTGTACTTGGATGCGATAACAATTGCCAATGCCATGATAACAATTGGC
>JAFQSA010000019.1 GCA_017409765.1 Clostridia bacterium
TGAAGTACTTCCTGCAACTGTTGTGGGCAGAGATTACACATTCGTATTGCGCAAATCCAACACTGGTTACCACGTAATGATGACATCTTGTTGGCAAGGCACATCAGCTAGCGAAACAATCTACTACGGACCTGCAAAATTGCTATCTCAAGATGCAGAACACGTTTACGTAGGATTTTTTGCAACTCGTAACGTTTGTGCGCGCGTATCTGATATGTTCATGGCTGTGTACGACAGCGCAACAGACGAAAGAGCTTACGAAGAACCTCCTAAACTTCAACCTCTCGTACTATCCATATATTCCGCACCATCCCGTGGCACAAAAGAATACGTTTACAGAATGCGCGCAAGCACATCCGGAACACTAGACGTTATCGCTTCCGTATCATCTCAAAAGGAAACATTGATTTCCGGCGTACACGTAGAAGCTAACGAAATGTTTGAGCAAACAGTTGAACTGCCAGATAAACCATACGTTTTGCTGACTACTCGTTTTTCGCCAGATAGTAGCTACATTACTGGAGGATCGGTAAATACCGCTATCGACTACTACAGCTTACCACATCAAAATGGTGTTGTTTACGCATCGCCATTGGTAAAAGAAGGCGAAGGAACTGGTACAAAAGCAGACCCTGCAAGCTTGTATGATGCGGTACGCTTCGCTTTGCCTGGCTACACTATCATAATCCCTGATGGCGAATATCAAATGCCAAAAATTGTACGTATTGAGCGTGGTGTTAACGGCACAGAGGACAATCCAATTGTTTTGCGCCCCGAAACTCCTGGCAAAGTAAAATTTGACTTTGCTAACACAGCAGGCACAAACGAGATGGTCTTTGTTGGCGGTGACTACTGGGAAATCAGTGGCTTGGAAATTGTTAACTCACCAAACTCCTCGAAGGGTATGCGTATTGCCGGCAACCACAACCTTGTTGAAAACTGCGTTGCACACCACAACTCCAACAGTGGCATCCAAATTTCCGGCAACAGCAAAGAAGCGTTTGTTTGTTGGCCAGCATACAACTTGGTTAAAAATTGCACAAGCTACAACAACTGCGACGAAACTCGTCAAGATGCCGATGGTTTTGGCGTTAAACTGACAGTTGGCGAAGGCAACCGACTTTACGGCTGTGTTGCTTACAACAACGTCGACGACGGATTTGACCTTTACGCTAAGGCGGTTACTGGCCCTATTGGCGTGGTAGTTATTGAAAATTGCATTGCGTACAACAATGGTTACCTACCTGGCGATGATATGAAAAATCCTGCAATAACAGGTGAAGGTAACGGATTTAAGCTTGGTGGTGAAAGCTTGCCTGGTCGCCATCAACTGATCAACTGTATTGCATTTGGTAACGGCGCAAAAGGTATCACAAGTAACAGCGGTCCAGACGTAATCATCAAAAACTGCATTTCCGTTGATAACAACATTTTTGCACGTTATCAAGATTGCAACAACGAAAGTATCTCCTTGTATGCTAAACGTCCAAATCAAGCGACCAATTTTGAAATGGACGGAACAATCTCTTTCTACACCAATGCGGCTAACAACAAGGAAGACAAGTACGCTCTTACTGAACAAGCAAGCATCTTCTCCGATACAAACTACACTTGGGATGGCTCAAAATCAGTAAACGCAAGTGGACAAACTGTGTCTGCTGATTGGTTTGTTTCTACCAATATCACAAACGTAAACATCACACGTGGCAAAAGTGGCATGCTAAACTTGAACGGACTGTTTGAGTTGACTGACAAAGTTCCAGCAGGCGTTGGCGCAAGATTGTACTACAACGAGCAACTTGACCAAGCAATGTACGACTTGATGGTTGCCGAAAGTTGGGACGAAATTTCTTCAGCGTTGAGTGCTATCGATGCACATCTTGGCACCATGAGTGAACAAGACAAAGCGCATTTGGAATTGTCCCACTACAACAAAGTTACTGAACAATACAACGCTCATTTGCAAGAAGTAAAGGCGCAAACAACAAAAGTTGTTATCATTGTTGTTTCTGCAGTTGCAGTAGCAGGTGTTGCCACAGTTTTGGTAATCGTGTTTGTTAAGCGCAAAAAGAACTTGACAAAATAGCGCAAGAAACTTATTTCTCAACATAAAACTCTACAAAACACTCCAAAAGTTAAAGCTTTTGGGGTGTTTTTTTGTTATAAACACTACACTATTTTTTTTTGCATTATTGTTGAAAATTTGCGCAATTTTTGCAGACACGTGGTGTGTTTTAGGTTTCTTTTTTTGCACAAAAAAGGCACAGCGATTTGCTGTGCCTTTGTTATTTTGTTTTGAGTGAACATCTTACAAAGCCTACAGGATATCGGCTTTGTCATGCACCACTAGCAGTTAGAAACTGTTTGCAAACCAACCAATTGGGCAACTGATTTTGCCAATTAGTAAGCAATTGCAATTGCCTTCAAGTAGTCGTTAGCCTTTGCTGTGATTGTGCAAACGCCATCGGCAATAACAATTTCGAAGTTATCTGCACTGCTGTTGGCCGTTACGGATACTTGTGCGCCATCAGCAACATTAAGTGTGATGATTGTGCCAGCATTAACTTGTACCCAACCACCGTTGTTATCGGCAAACTTACCGCTTGTAGCGTCGATATTGAGGCCTTCGTAAACGCCCTTGCCACCTTCGATCTTTGCGCCTGTTGCGGAGAGGTCGATTGTTGTTGTCTTGTCGTAAACAACTGGGTAAACGATGGAG
The DNA here is from genome assembly GCA_017409765.1 of Clostridia bacterium. Lineage (GTDB taxonomy): Bacteria > Bacillota > Clostridia > Christensenellales > CAG-314 > Fimimonas. The sequence goes on from JAFQSA010000019.1 coordinate 2,720, forward strand.
ATTGCCTTCAAGTAGTCGTTTGCTTTTGCTGTGATTGTGCAAACGCCATCGGCAATAACAATTTCGAAGTTATCTGCACTGCTGTTGGCAGTTACGGATACTTGTGCGCCATCAGCCACGTTAAGTGTGATGATTGTGCCAGCATTAACTTGTACCCAACCGCTACCGTTATCGGCAAATTTACCACTTGTAGCGTCAATATTGAGGCCTTCGTAAACGCCCTTGCCTCCTTCGATCTTAGCGCCTGTTGCAGAAAGGTCGATTGTTGTTGTCTTGTCGTAAACAACTGGGTAAACAATGTCGATGGAGTAGAAGTAGTTGTTACCGCTTGTGTGGGAGATTGTCAACACGCAATCGGACAATGCTTCGTAGGTGAAGAATTCCTCGGTGAGGTTTTCCCATACAAGGTCGCCATCGCTAAGGTTGTAGGATGTGTATCCGCTGTAACCGTGGATCGTAACTTGTGCGCCTTTGCGTACTGCAAAGGAGAAGGATCCGTTTTTAATTTGAGAGTTGTTGCCACCGTTGTCGCCAATTGTGATACCAGAGAAATCTACAACACAATCTTTGTAGTTACCTTCGGAACCAAATTTGATGGACAAGTTTTCTTCGATGAATGTTGGACAATCAACGTTGATGTAGGTGATGTAGGACATGTTCCAAGCGGGCGCTTCCTCCGTGCCAACGTTAACTGCTTCGATGATAACTGTGGAAGCATATTGTGGAGTGAACACGTATTGAGCATTTGCGTTCATTGCTACAGGTATGCCATCAACAAGAACGTTAAGTTGACCGTAGTTTGTGTCGTAACCTTGAATTGTTACCGTTGCAAGAGCAGGAGCAATAAAGATGATTTGAGAGTTTGAGCCAAGTTGAGCGCCACCGGAGTGTGAGTTGCATGTGCCTGTTACGGACATACCTGGGATGGACTCGAGGATACCTGTTACGTCGCCTTCGATGGTAGAGCCACCAAATACGTACTTACCTTCGGCAAGAGGACACTCGATGGAGATGGAAACAAGGTAGTTGTTTTCCAAACCGGTGTAAACTACTGTGCAATCTTCAAGGAACATGTAGGAGTGCATCGAATTTTGTACTGGAAGGTCTGTTTCGCCCTCTTTGCCCACTGTGAAGGAAACATATTCTGGGTTATGATATGGAGTTACGGAAACAACTGTACCAGCCTTAACTTGGAAAGAAATTGTTCCTGTGAACTCGATTTCCCCGCCGTTGTGACGGATTTCACCTGTCATTGTTACCTTTGGATTGTTTTGTACTGCCGCAAGACCATCTGGTGTGGAGAAATCAAGAATGGTGTTTTTTGTAATTTCGGGACCAGCATTTGGATCTTCGAAGGTAACTTTTGCTGTTACAAAGATTGTTTCGCCGTACTTGAACACTACTTCGTACTCGCCTTCGGAGCTGTTATCCACAGCGGAACTATCTACTGTGTAGCCATCCAAAACGCGAACGGAGTTGTCGGAGTAGTAGCCTTTTACAACAATGCCTTCGAGAGCAAGTTCTTCGCCAAGAACGTAGTGAGTTGAGAAGCCTTCCACTTTGATTTCTTGGAGGGTTGGTGCTTCGGGAGCATCTTCGTTAGGGTTGATGATGATTTGATAGATATACGCAGTTGCGGTTGCTACCAACTCTACTTCGGTAGCTTCAGCATAATATTGACTGAAGGTATCGTAAGCATTGTGCGCAACACCATTTAGTGTGTAGTAGCCGTAACCTGGGTAGGAAATTACTATGACAGTAGTTCCTGCCTCAACGCTGAAAGTGAGTTTTGCGCCACTATTCATTTGTGTGTCGGATTCTCTAGCTGTAACCTTTCCGGCCGTTGCATCAATTGCAATATCGCCAAATGTTCCCGTAACACCATTAAGATTTTGGTCGTAGGTGTACCAAGTGCCACTTGTGCCAGTTTGGCCGTTGAAATAGTAGTAGGTTCTGTCATCTACAACAACTTCGGTGGACTCGGGGTTCCATGGGTCAAGGTAGGAAACTTTGCCGTTGGTTGTACCAAAGATAACTGCAAAGTCAGCGTAGTTTGCTGCTTGGTCGGCTGTGAGCATTGTCATACCAGCAACGGCTTCGGTAATAGCACCTGCGCCTGTGTTGTTGTACTCAACAAATTTAACTGTTTCGGCTGTTGGGTGGATACCGTTCATGGAGATGTATCTCTTGTTTTTGTTGTTTGCTGGATCGTAGCCATCAACGGAGATATGTTCGCCAAGTTCGGAGTTGATAACTGCAACTGCAGCACACGCACCCCAAGTACGGCCGATTGCCGTTCTGCCTGCTGTTACGCCTTCGTCAGCGGTGAACTTACAACCATCGAAGATTGCGCCGTAAACGATGGCGTCATATTTTTCCGATGTTGGGTCAGAACTCTTGTTGCAACCCTTGAATGCTGTGATGTAGCCAGCCGTGCCGGAGTCGTCCTTGCCTGTGTCAATCACGTGGATTGTGCAGTTTTTGAAGTAGCTTGTGCCGTTTGTACCGAAGATAAAGTCGGTGTAGCCGGAGATGAACACGTTTTCGAAGTAGTGACGACCTGTGAACAACTCGAGTGTATCTTGGATTGCAAGGAGGCGACTGTCCTTCATTGTGAACATATCCGCTTGAACGAGCAATGCAAGGTTACGTTCGATTGCAAGTCCAGCTTCGTCAAGTCTTGCTTGGCTGTTCCAGTAGTTGGAAATTGTAACACCTTCGATAACGCAGTTAACTGCTTGTTCACGTACTGCTACTGTTTGAGTAGAGTCGGTTGTGTGAGTGAAACCACTTGCGTCATTTAGACCGTAGAGGGAATCCCATTCGATTACAACGTCATCAGCCTTTTCGCCACAACCAATAATGTGGAGGTTAGGGATGGTGATTTCCAATTTTTCCCAGTAGTAGCCTGGGGCAATGTTGAGTTCCTTTTGAGTGGTTGCATCGGCATCTTGGAGGAAATCAAGCGCTTGTTGGATTGTGCTGAATACATTGTAAACACCGCTTACAGCACCGCGTAGGCCAAGGTAATTGGGGTCTACCAATACTCTGATAACACCCTCTTCGTTAGCGGTAGGAGTAGTATCCGTTACATAAACGGATGTTGTTGCGGAAACACCATTTGCGGAGATTGTGAGAACCTTTTCGCCAACGGATGTGGAGTCGAAACCGCTAACTTCGTAGTCGCTAACTCTAAACTTGAGTTGGTCATCGCCACACTTTGCAACTACAATAACAGTAAGACCAGCCTTATCAAATTCGTCACCAATGCTGTACAATTCGCGGAAGCTGTGGTTGAAATATACACCGTTGCCTGCGGATGTGTTTTGGCTGAGCTTTTCGACAGCGTCAAAGCCAAGTTGGATGGATTCGGGAGCGTACACGCTTACCAAGTATGTAAGTGGGGTGTAGTTTTTGTAGGAAAGGGTAACTTCGTAAACACCCGATTTACTCATGTCTACCTTGGATGTGTCGATTGTTACGTTTTCAACGGGGAGAGTGTCTGTTTTGCCACTTGCAAATGTTGCATTAAGTTGAAGACGTGAACTGTCGAATTGGTCACCAACAAGGTAGTCAGTTTTGCCTTCGGAAACAATTTCAAAACCATTTTCGGGGGAAATTGCTACCGCGCAGGTAAGTTCGAGGTAGAATACGTCTTGTGTACCACCGTTTTTACCACGGGAAATGATCCAATCGCCTTCGGTTACTTCCAGTTCAATTTTAACAACTGGGCTACCATTGTTTGTTCCGTCAAACTCGATATCTTGTACTGTGCCATCGGGTGCAGTAACGGTGATAAATTGTGTCGCTGCGCCACTTGAACCATTTTGAACAAGGAAGAACAATGTGCCTTCACCAGGAACGGAAACTTTGATTTTAGTTGAAGAGTTACCAATCTTTACAGATTTGTTGTACTCAACGCCATCGAAAGTCTTTGTTCTGTTGCGAATTTCCGAACCGGAAAGGATTGTGAACTTGCCGTTGATTTCGTCAGCAGAAAGTGTGCCAGCTTCGAGGTCGCTGATGTTGAGCTTGTATGTGACAGTTTCCAACATTGGAGCCTCACAAACGTCGCACTTGCCATCGGCATTATCGTCGGAGTGGTCAGCGTAGTCTACTCGCGCATCGGTGTGTTCGCAAGTAGCTTTGTGCCAGTGACCTTTTACGTCGTAGATCCACTCTGCTTCGGCTGTGTGAGTGTGGATAACATACTCGCAAACGTCACAAACAAAGTCGTTGTTGGAGTCGCGGTGGGAGCCAAGAGATTTTTTAAGGCCTGTGTGAACACAGTTTGACTCATGCCAGTGACTGGTTGCATCTGCTTTCCATTCGTCAGCATAGGTGTGTTCGTGCTCGCCACATTCGTAAAGACATACGTCGCAAAGCCCGTCTTCGTTTCCGTCGATGTGCTCTGCTTCGCTACCCTTTACATTATGGTCGCAAGTAGATTTGTGCCAGTGATGAGTAGCATCATTTGACCAAGTTTCTTCAAAGGTGTGTTCGTGACTACAAGCAACAAGCACGCTTGTTAACAAAACACATACCAATGCAAGAAGGGCCAACAGTTTGGTTTTTTTGTTCATTGTGTACCTCCTGATATATTTTTGTGCAGGACTTGCCAAGTGGCACAGCTCCTGAAATTAAGGTCGAAAGATTGAGTTTGTATATTTTTTTTTGTTTGAGTTGCGCACGGAACATTGTTATTTGTGCACAAAATTTTTGCAAAAAACTTTTACGGAAAAATCGTTTGCGTTTGTAAAAAGCAAACACCCCCTGCAGGGGGTGCCTTGGCTATGCCGAGTTTTCCACTGCTGGGTTGAAAGTGTTTAGTTTGTGACAGTTTGCGTAAAGAGAAAACCACTCCCCTACAATTTTTGATAATACTAACGTACTCGTTCCTTGTGTAAAGCCTTTCGCTTTGGGATATGTGGCATGACGGAGAGAACGTTTAATTACGCCCTCTCAGGCACTCACGTGCCAGCTCCCCCAAAGTGGGAGCCATTTAGATGAGCGCCATCCTACTTCATTGGGACTTGGATGTTAACAACTGAATCTTTTTGCAAAGTGCAACCGTTGCCTGCGATATCGGCAGAAGCTACAACCACAACTTTGTTTGCGTAGTAGCCCACTTCGCTATACACTTTGATGAGCTTTTTGGGTGTATCTACGCACCAGCTGTAGCTTGTGCGGTCGCTATCTGTAAGCTTAGTGATGTCGTAGTAGATTGCACCCGTGCTCTTGTTGCTGAAAATACCCTTGTTTGTGCCAATTTCGTAGAAACGGTACCAAGTTGCTGCGCCTTGCTCTTCGATGAGATAGGGGGCAACTTCGTCGTCGTAAGCGGTATTAGACAACTTGACGGAATCGAGATAGGCAATTGCTGCTTTTGCTGCAGATTGTGCTTTGGCATTGTCTACCAAAGTGAGCAAAAACTTGATGATACCAACGCTTTCGCTACCGCTGATGGATGGGTGTTCGTAAGCACGCGCCTTTACTGGGGCGTAGGTTTGGGGATGGTGTTGAGCGCACCATGCAGTTTTTGTTCCGTTGACAACAATTTGGCTATCCAAGATGTATTGTACACCTTTTTGCATCATTGTTGCGGAAAGTTGTTGAGTAGCACTATCAGCAATGCCACCTTGGTCAAATGGATACTTTTGCTTGGAGATGTCTTGCAGAAGTCTAAGTACGTTTACCATTGCATCGTCGTTGAAGGTAACGTTGTCGCTGTAGTTGTCGCGACGTGGGTAAACTTGAGCAAAACCACCAGTTGGGTATTGGAGATCTTGCAAAAATGCAAATGCTTTGTTGAAGCTATCCAAAAACAATTTCTTTTGTGTTTCGTCTGTGGAAAGGCGGTATGCCTCGGCAATCAAGCGCATTTCGGAGTAGGTACCGTTGTTATCGATTGTGCCAAGAATTGTGCCGTTAACATCCCAACCTTCGGTCTTTTTGCTTTCGGTGCCGTTCCAAGCGCGGGAGATGTGGAGAGAATAGTCCTTGTCCCAACCGCCGTTATCCAATTGCCAACTAACTGCATAGGTTGCTTGTTTTATGATGGATTCCTTTTTGGCGGAGTCGTAGTTAGGAGTGGAAAAGTGATCGGCCACAAAGATACCAAAAACACTTTCCTTTACTGTGAAGGTTACTTTGGTCTTGCCATCGACAAGCTCAGCTGTGTAGCTTTCGATTGTGAGAGTTCGGTCGAGGTTGTAGTTAAGCCCGTAGAAATCGCTGTTGTAGGCTTTGAGTTGCAATTTGGAAAGGTCGGCGTTGGTGTAGTCGCCATCCAACATTACCACTACTGTGTTGGTTTCCGTCAAGTCCATTTGTGGCTCATCGGGTTGGTCTTGGTCATTATCGGTGGAGCCGGACGTTTCTTGCCAGGTGCAATCGAATACACCCATTTTTGAGCCTGCAAGTGCAATTCGATAGGTGTTGCCTTGTTTTACTGTGAGTGTCAACACAAAACGAGTAGAACCAATTGTTACTGTAAAGAAATCGCCTGTTTGATTTTCCAGACCTGCCATAAATCCGCCTGCTGTTACAATGCGGTCAGTTTCTTTGTTAATACAATTGATATGTAGCGCTTTGCCTGTGGCATTTTTGATAGGAATTTCAATTATGCCATCAGCAGTTGGAACAAACTCTAGATAACAATACTCTGTGTTAATAACTCCATCTGATTTGCCAACTTTGCCATTACCACCATCATTAGGTCTAATATAACTTACACTGCCATCATATAGCACACCAATTCCTACAGTACTATAGTAAGTAAGGTCTAAGCCTTGGTGTTTTGCTATGTCGTAAGAGCCATAACTCGTAACTTCCCACTTGCCGTACACGGTTGTGTCGCCTGGCTCGGGTTGATCGAACTCGTTTTTGATGATAACATCTTCGTAGACTGGGGCAACAAGTTTGGATGTGTCCACATAGGATGCAAGTCCGCTTGTCGATGTGGACAATGCCTTTGCAAACATGTAGGCAACTTGTGCTGCGCCATAACTATTCAAGTGGGTGTTATCGATGTTTGTTTCCACCTTGCCGGTTGTTGCGTGCAACTTGGCGGTTTGGTCTGCTGTAAGGCTGGAGTAGTAAGCCTTGGTCAAATCGCGAAGATGGATTACAGGAACGTTATATTGTGCGCCCAAATCTACGATTGCTTGAGCGTAGTCGCCACCATTTTTTATATGGCCATCCCCGCTAGTGTAATTATTATTTGTATTACGACGGACGATTGGTGTGCACAAAATTGGGTGCGCGCCAGCATCCATTGCAAGTTTTACGTAGTAGGTGTAGAGATAGTATTGGAAACTTGTTTGGTCGTTGACGTCCCCCGTTGGGTTGGTGTAGCGGGTGTCGTCCTCCACTTTTTCGTCGTTGTGACCAAAGCCGATGATGAGGTAGTCGCCTGCGGAGATGGAGTTTTTCAAGGTTGTGTAGTTGGACTCTTGCAAGAAGCTCTTGCTACTGCGACCGGACAAAGCCAAGTTAACCACCGTTGCATTTTCGTTTAGGTAGTTGCCCACCCACATGCCGTAGCCGTTACGTGGGAAAGCCAAAGACGTGTCGTTTGTGTAGTTGCAAACTGTGCTGTCGCCCACCATGTAGACAGTTACTTTTTCTGTGCTACCTTGTGAGTGACCAGTACACTTGTTTTGGCATACAGTCTCGGTGCAAGTTGCATTTGTGCACTTTCCACATTGGTCGCACTTGTTTTGACAGGTATGCGCTGGAGCGTGACCTTGGCACTTATCCGCACAAACGGACTCAGCACAGTCCTCGTTTAGGCACTTACCACAGGTTGGGCACTTGCTTTGACAAGTGTGTGCTGGAGCGTGACCAAGGCACTTGTCTGCGCAAATACTTTCGGTGCAAGCATTGTTTGTACATTTGCCACAAGTTGGGCATACGTTTTGACAGGTATGTTGTTGGCATGCAACAATGGCAAACATTGACATTGCAAGCACAACGATAAGCATAAAGCAGGTAATCTTTTTCATTTCGATTTACACTCCCCTATATATTATAAATTATATTTAGATTTTAGTTAACTCCATTAAAAATGTCAATACCAAAGTGGTTTGCAATACCGTATTTGTCATATACGTATCCGTTTTGTGTCGGTTGCTTACAACTTTGCTGTGTAGAATTTTGTAAACAAAAAACACCCACCAAAACTAGGTGAGTGTTTTTGTTGTTTACAATTACTTTCTGATAGCTGTACCGCCAACAAGAACGATCATCTTGATAGCATCCAACGAGAATGCTGCAGCTTCCACTGTGAGTGGCTTATCCAAAGTACCACGAGCCAAAACTTTGATGGCTGTTTCCTTTTTGGGAACAAGGCCCTTTTTCTTGAGAACGTCGATTGTTACGCGATCGCCCTTTTGGAAGTGTTTGGAAAGTGTGTCGATGTTGATGGCAAACTTACGTCCGCTACGAGAGCCAAGGGATTTGATTTCCACGTCTTGCGCTACAACGGGAGTTGGGTCTTCCTCAACTACAACCAATGTGGACGCAACTTCGTCGCTGATCATTGTGTGAGCCTCTTCCGCTGTTACGCTTTCCACAACTTTGAATCCTGCCGCACGAAGAATCACATCTTCTTCTACTTCGCGACCGTCCAAAGTGCGAACTTTGATGAGGCCAGCTTTTACAAGGTTTTCCGTTGTGTCGTATGGGTAGTTTTCTGCAGAAACGTCTGTGCAGGGTGCTACGTAAGCAATACCCTTTTGTTGCATCAATGCGTCAATCAAAACCTTTGCGCGCTTGAGTGCCAAAGCGGACTTGATCTTGAACAAAGATGGAGTTGCTTGGTAACGTTTCTTGTCGGAAACATCCTTGATTGTGCCCTTTGTTACTTGACGAGCAGATTCGGGATCCATTGCCAAGTACATGTACAAAGTCTTACCGCGAACGGTGAAAGTGATGATGTTTTCGCGACCGTGATTGAGTTTTGCACATGGCCAACTGATACGAAGTTTAACTTTCTTGTGGGAAAGAGCATGGTTTGTAAGTTCTGCGTAGTGACCTTTAAGAAGATCGCTTGCTTGCATCAACTTGGAAGTAAAGGAGCGGTTGTAACGAACGAGAATTTCTTGTTCGTCTACCAACATGATACCGTCGTCGGAATCGGCTTCTTGATCGGCAGGAACTTCAACAAGTTGTTGTTCGCCCGCTGGAGCAGGTTGTGCTGGAGCGATACTGCCAACTCTAAATCCTGCTGCACGAAGGATCATACCTTCCTCAATTTCGCGACCATCCAAAGCGCGTACTTTGATGAGGCCAACCTTGATGAGGTTTTCTGTTGTGTCGTATGGGAATTGTTCTGCGGAAATATCTGTAGCAACTTCCGCAAACTCGATACCCTTTGCTTGCATCATTGCATTGATCAAAGTCTTTGCGCGTTTGAGAGCCAAACCGGACTTGATCTTGAACAACGTTGGTGTTTGTTGGTAACGTTTCTTGTCGGAAACATCCTTGATTGTGCCCTTGATTGTTTGACGAGCAACTTCGGGATCCATATCCAAGTACAAGTACAAACTCTTACCACGAATTGTGATGATTGCAAGGTTATCACGGCCGTAGTTGAGTTTTGCACATGGCCAACTTACGCGAAGTTTAACCTTTTTGTAGGAAAGAGCATGGTTTGTAAGTTCTGCATAGTGACCTTTAAGAAGATCGCTTGCTTGCATCAACTTGGAAGTAAAGGAGCGGTTGTAACGAACGAGAACTTCGTTATCGTCGATGTACATAACGCCTTCGTCAGACTCAACTTCTGGTTGAACTTCAACAACTGGTTCAGGTTGTGGTTGTTCAACTTCGACAGGTTGTTGTTTTGCTGGGTTGCCAAGGATAAAGCCTGCTGTGCGAAGGATATCGCCATCTTCGATTGGGCTACCATCCAACGTACGAACGCGAATGAGACCTGCTTTGATGAGGTTTTCTGTTGTGTCGTATGGGTAGGTTTCGGCGGAAATTGCACTGCTTGGTGCAACGTAGTCGATAGCCAATGTTTCCATCACTTTGTCCAGCAAAGTTTTTGCTTTGCGCAAGGAAAGTGGGGACTTAACCTTGAACAATGTTGGAACGTCTTGGAAGCGCTTTTTGTTGGATACGTCCTTGATTTTGCCCTTGATTGTTTGACGAGCAATTTCGGGATCGAGAGCCAAGTAGACGTACATTGTTTTACCTTTTACAAGCAATGTAGCAATCTTGTCGCGACTACGGCTGATTTTAGCGCAAGGCCAACTGAGTTTTACCTTTACCTTCTTGTAGGAAAGCGCATGGTTAACAAACTCTGCGTAGTAACCCTTGAGTTCCTCGGTGGATTGCATAAGTTTGGACTCGAAGGAACGCTTGTAACGAACAAGCACTTCCTTGCCTTCGAGGATCATTACACCTTGGTCGGTTTCGTTTTCCGCCTTGGCAACAGTAGTAACAACTGTTTGAGGTTGTTCTACTGGAGCAGGCTCTACGACAGGCTCAACAACAGTTTCAACTACTGGTTCTTCGACAGGTTGTTCGACAGCACCAGAGATAACGTGTTGTTTGTCCGGTCCAACAAGAATTTCTGGCTTGAAAGGTTCAGCCACTTGTTTGGGCTCGCTTGTTTGTGTTTGTTGTGGTTGATCGTTTGACTTTTTCTTTGGCCAAACGAACACTGTTACAAATGCAACCAAAGATGCAATTGAAACAGATAGGAAATATGGGAAGAGATCAGCTGCTGTGACCAGTGCCAAAAGGGAAAAGATGTTCATATCATATTCTCCTTAGAAATATTTTTTTGAAGTCGAATTTGTGTTCGACATGGTTTGTGATGTTTGTGAGATTGCCTTTGGCAACCTCAGCTTGTTGTTACTGCCGAGATTAGGTCAATCTCATCTTAGATATTGGTCCAGCCTGTTGCTGTCAATGTCCATACTGTGCTACCAATTACAAGTTGTGCGCCAACTTCGCTACCATCGAGCATTGTTTCAATTGTTGCTCTAAAGTAGTAGTCATTCCAAAGTTGTTCAACAAATGCTGGCATTGTTACCTTTGCACCTGCTGCAATTTCGAGGTTAGATTGCGCACTTGGTTTGAAGTTATCTTTTGTAAGGTTGGAGATATCAATGTGTGCACCGGACTCTACTACAATTGTGCTACCTGCTGCAACTGTAAGTTTTGTACCAACTGCTGCTACGATGTCCTTTTGTACCGTGAGTGTTGCACCTTGACCAAGTGTGTAGTCAGCTGCTACGAAATCGTGGTCAATGTTGAATGTTGCGCTTGTAAGGATTTCAACTTTGTCGTTAGCTTGGAGTGCCTTGAGTGCTTGTTCTGCTTCAGCTTCGGAGAAGATTTCGCCGTTAATTACTACGGCTACTTCTTCCCAACCGGATGCTGTCTTTGCCCAAGTTGTGTCGCCAATTACAAGTTGAGCACCAACGTCGCTACCATCGAGCATTGTTTCAATTGTTGCTCTAAAGTAGTAGTCATTCCAAAGTTGTTCAACAAATGCTGGCATTGTTACCTTTGCACCTGCTGCA
>JAFQSA010000020.1 GCA_017409765.1 Clostridia bacterium
AATTCGCCATCCAACTTTACAAGTCCGTTGCTTGCTTGTACTCTTTCGGGGTAGCGATTTTTAAGTTTGTCGATGTTTGCTTGCAAAATGCTTTCAAGTGATACGCCCAAAGCAGTTGCCGCTTCGGCAATGTACCAAGCGACGTCGCCAAGTTCTTCAATCATGCGATCGCGATTGAGCTCATCCTTTTTTACAAGCCATTTTTTGACAATTTCGATAACTTCGCCACTTTCGCCACACAAGCCCATCACGCTGTTGATGAGTACTTCCTTGCGGTCGAGGTGTGGTGCAAGAGTTGTCATTGCAAGTTGTTGATATTCGTTTACTTTCATTGTGGTACCTCCAAAATCCAATTTCAGTATCATTTTCCTTGAATTATTTTCTTTTGCATCTCATCGCACCAATCGTGCCATTTGACTTTATACTCCTCTTTGCTAACAATTCGTTTAACCAAGTCATATGGAGATGTGATATTTTGCAACAAGCATTCATTTATGCAAGCTTTGTACATATCCCAATTCAATTGGTCCTTTTCCAACTCCAACGGAATACTATCCAAGCCAGCCAATATCGCGCAAACGCATCTTGTATGCCCATCCATAATTACATATCTACCGTCAATAATCTTTATGGGGATGGGTTTAATATTTGATACGTCATTAGGAGTAAACCATTGTTTGATTTTCAAAAGTTTTTCTTTCGAGATGTATAGTTGTGATGGTTGCAAATCTACTAGTTTTAGTTTTGATAAATCAGTCATATTTGCACTCCAAGTTTGTATCTCTATTTTGAAATACTTTTCTTGGAACTCTACCTGTTTGTAGATTTGCTCTTGGGTGAATGCCTTTTCGGGCGGGGCAACAACCAATTTGTCTTCCACATCGTTCAGTCGATGGATGATTGCAATAACCTTGCCGGTAAATTCCGTTAGTGGCTCGGTTATACCAAGTACGTAGGCATCTTGATATTCGCCATCGCCACCGAGTATTCCCTCTACAAAGCCGTAGTTTACTGGGTAGTACAAATCTTTGTGCTTTGGATGATATGAGCCAAGTGGCCTATCAATTGTTACTTTTACGATTTTTCCTAGCATAGTTGTGTGTTATAGTTTCTTTGTAAAACAAATGATTCGGTTTGCTTCTTCAAAGCCAAGTGATAGATGGAAAGCCAAGCTATCGGTATTTGTAATTTCGCAATCACTTGCAAACTCGGTGCAACCTTTGGATTTTGCCCAATTTTGGCAAGCAAGCAACAATTCTTTTGCGTAGCCATTGTGACGGAAGTGTTCTTCGACAAAGATTCCTTCCAAGTAGCCAACAGGGCAAGTGCAAGTTCCCTCTACGTAGTCGTGTCGCAAACTGCATTGAGCAAATCCAATGGCGGTGTCATTTTCGAATTTGATAAAAAACACATTGTTTTCATCTTGCAAAGTTTCAAAAAACTCGTTTGTTAGACTTTCTATTGTGTGGTCGTTCCACATTTTGATGGCCATGTTTGCCAATAGTTTGCAATCGTGCATTGTTGCTAGGCGAATCATATTTTCCTCACTAATCTATCATAATTCAAATTTTAACACAATTTTATAATTGATTCAACACTTTTCCTAAAAGAAAAATTGTAAATAAAAAATCTCGTTCGCTTGAACGAGATTAATTTGGCAGGGGCAGAAGGACTCGAACCCTCAAGGACGGTTTTGGAGACCGGAATGTTACCATTACATCATGCCCCTATGGTATTTAGTTGGCCGAAGCTTTGGACAAAGTAGTCGAAAACGTTTGCCAAAGGTCAGCTTTGATATTATAATATATACAGAAAATTCTGTCAACAAATATTGTCAAAAATTACAAGGAAATTTATGAAAAAAGTAACAATCTATACCGATGGTGCTTGTTCCGGTAATCCGGGAATTGGTGGTTGGGGCGCTGTGCTGATCTACAATGGAGTTAAAAAGGAAATCAGTGGCTACGACAAGCAAACAACCAACAACCGCATGGAACTTTTTGCCGTTATCCAAGCGCTGAGATGCCTAAACCAAAGTTGCGAAGTAGATCTCTACTCCGACTCTCAATACATCACCGATGCTTTCAACAAGGATTGGATTGGCAATTGGCAAAAGAACGGCTGGAGAACATCTGGCAAGCAAGACGTAAAAAACAGCGATTTGTGGAATGCGCTTTTGTACGAAACAAACCGTCACAAGGTAACCTTTATCAAGGTAAAAGGTCACGCCGATGTGGAACTAAACGAACGTTGCGACCAACTTGCTCGAGGCGAAGTGGAGCGCTACCAAAAAATCTTGGCGGATAATGTACAATAGTGCCACAAGCCTTGCATCAGTAACAAAATTACATCAATATTTAGGCATAGTCAGCTTGGCTATGCTTTTTGTTTTGCCGAAAAAATACTTTCAATAAATTTCAAAAATGTATTGAAAAAGTGATATAGCTGATATATAATATATAGGTAAATATATCCAAAGGAGATTACCCTCTATGAGTTACGGAAATGTTATGATTGGACAATCTGGTGGTCCAACATCAGTTATCAATGCAAGCTTGGTTGGCGTGTTTAAGACTGCTAGAGATGCCGGTTGCAAGACAATTTACGGCATGCGCAATGGTATCGAAGGTTTACTTCAAGAAAGATTTGTGGATCTTTCCGACTACATCAAAAGTGACCTCGATATCGAGCTTTTGAAGCGCACCCCATCATCTTTTTTGGGAACTTGTCGCTACAAACTTCCGCATGCGGACAAGGCGCCCGATACATACGCTCGCATTTTTGAAATCTTGCACAAGCTAGAGATCAAGTATTTCTTCTACATTGGTGGTAACGACTCCATGGACACCATAATGCAACTATCTGAGTTTGCAAAAAAGGTTAACTCCGACATTCGCTTTATTGGTGTGCCAAAGACAATCGATAACGACCTTGCATGCACCGACCACACACCAGGTTTTGGTTCCGCTGCCAAGTACATCGCAAGCGTAATGAAGGAAATCATCCGCGACGCAAAGTCTTTCCCATCGGATTCTATCACGGTTGTGGAAGTAATGGGACGTAACGCAGGTTGGCTTACTGCTGCAACAGCGCTTGCTCGCTCGGAGGATTGCAATGGTCCAGACTTGATTTACCTTCCAGAAACGGTGTTTGACTTTGACAAGTTTGTTGAGCAAATCCGCGAAAAGAAAAAGCATACTCATGCAGTTATTGTTGCCGTTTCCGAAGGTGTTAAGACTGCTGACGGCAAGTACGTGTGCGAAGCAAACAAAAACACCAACATCGTGGACTCCTTTGGTCACAAAGTGCTTGGTGGTACAGCATTGTACCTTGCTGACGCTTTGGCGGACGAATTTGGCTTTAAGTGCCGTGGTATCGTTCTTACAACGTTGCAACGTTGCGCATCTCACTTGGTTTCTAGACGCGACATCACCGAAGCATTTATGGCTGGCGCTGATGCTATGCATGCTGCTTTGCGTGGCGAAACGGGCAAGATGATAGTGTTCAAGCGTATTTCCGACCATCCATACTCCATTGTTACCGACGTTATGGATATCCGCGAAATTGCCAACAAGGAAAAATGTGTTCCGGCAGAGTGGATCATCAACGATGGCACGTACATTTCCACAGAGTTCTGCAACTATGCGCGCCCACTTATTATTGGCGAACTTGATCCATTTATGGTTGATGGTCTGCCAAGACACTTGTTTATTGATAAATAGAACTAAATAACTTTGACAAAAATAATGCAACAGGGAGTTGGTCCTTGTTGCATTTTTGTTTGTTTTGATTTGACGATAAAGAGCAGTTTATTGGATAGTTATATTGGCGCAATAGATATTAGGCATGAAAGTTGCAAACATTTAGCATGAGTTGATGTAAATTCAGTCATCAAGCAAGGATATGTCAAAAATATAATTTATAGAGCAACTGGGGGGGAAAATTTGACAACAAAAAAGACAAGATGTTAAATCTTGTCTTTTGAATTGCTAAAATTTGTTGTAGTGGTGGTTGAAGACCAATACAAATGCAACTGGAATCAACGAAACTGCCGATGGGATCAGAATCTTGTTTACAATGTCTACGTAGTTGGCAAGTTCGATATTGTTGAAGATACTGATTGCAGAGGATGTCAAAATTACAATTGCAGAAATTGTTATTGTGCCAAGTAGCATAACTTTGAAGTTGAACTTGGGCTTTTCGGTACGAATTGGGTTTGCTAGAGCGTAGAAGGAGGTTACAACA
The DNA here is from genome assembly GCA_017409765.1 of Clostridia bacterium. Lineage (GTDB taxonomy): Bacteria > Bacillota > Clostridia > Christensenellales > CAG-314 > Fimimonas. Next base: position 4,246 of record JAFQSA010000020.1, read on the forward strand.
GGGAGCAAAATCAACACGCCAAGTGTGATTAGTGGTGGCAACCAGTTGCCTACGCCTATGGACGTTACGCAAAGGATACCAAAAATTGCCATTGCAACAAGATATGTCATCCAAGATGCTTTGCAAATTACCTGTGGTAGTGGCATCAATGTTTTTGACTTGAAGTTTGCCGCTGCATGGTTGTAAATTCTCAAGCGGATACCTTCGCGAGCAAATTTGTCGGCAATTTCTTCCAGTTCAGCAGAAGTATCAATAACGGGAGTTTGCGCCACAGTTGGGGCATCTTGGCTAACTTCGTCCAGTTGATCGCCAATGATGTTTAGCAATGTGTGTTGGTAGTTTTCCCCTTGAGTTGGCTCGGCAGTGCCAGTTACAAGTTTTTGCGAAGATACGCTTGCAAGTTTGTCAAAGTCGGAAATGAACGTTTCTGCATCATCTTGGTTGACGTCGAACAAGGAAAGTTGCGATTGAGTAGGTTGTTGAACAACGGGTTCTTCCACATAGGTGGGCTCTACAACGGTTTCCACAGGCTGTGGTTCGGGTTCTGCAATTGGTGTTGGCTCAACAATAGTTGTTGCAACTTCCACAACAGGTTCTTCAATTGGCTCAACAACAGGCTCTTCGACGGGTTCAATTTGAACAGTTTCGTCGGTAGTGCCATCGCCAAGACCGTCAAGTTCCGCCAAGCGACGTGCAATTTCGTCTTGCTCGTCAAAAGTGCGAACGACTTTGCGTTTGCGAGGGGACTTTCGACCAAGCAACTTGGAGCCATCGCCAACTGGTGCAACATCAGCAGTGCCATCTACAAGGCTACCCATAACGTTGCGTTGATACTCCCACTCAGCCAAGAATTTTTCGCAATCAGCGCGACCTTGCTCGGTAAGTTTGTAGTATCTACGGCGACCTCCGCTAGACTCGCCTCCCCAATATGCGTATACATAGCCATCTTGCTCTAGACGCTTGAGGTAGGAGTAGAGGGTGGGTTGCTTGATTTCGTATTGACTTTGTGTTCTATCTTTGATGCTTTTTGCAAGCTCGTAGCCGTACATATCTTTGTTGTACAGCGAACACAAAATGATTGTTTCGATATTTCCTTTGAGGAATGTAAAATCGCCAGCCATGGAAAACAGCCTCCTTGTACGCTAATTATATCGCATTCTGCCAATTATTGTCAATAGTTTAGAATACTATGTGTAACATAGCATAGGAATTTTATGTAAAATTACGCTTTTTGTGGCAGTTTGAAGCAATTTTATTGTTAAAATGTTGTATCCCAGCAATGCAATTGTTGAATTGCTGTCGAATTGTTGTGGGATAATTTCGTCAAAATATTTCAAGAGCAATCAAATTGCTACCTTGATAGCGGTAATTTTGGCGATATAATTACTGTATGAAAGTATACATTCAGCGCACACTAAAAAGGACTCTAAAAATTTGTCCGCAAAGTGACGGAAGTGTCACGGTTATCGCCTATCAGTTTTTGTCCCAAAAGGCAATTGCTGACCACATTGCGGAAAATTTGCCGTGGATATTGGAGCATCTAAAAAAGGTTGCAAAACATGATGGTGGTTTAGTTAAAAAATCGCAACCCGATGCTACTTCAAGCGAAATGCCTAGAGAGTATTTGGAGTTATCCAACCAAGTTATAAAGGACATTTTCGCTGGAAAAAGCATTTTACTTTGCGGTCAACTTTATACTTGCAATGCTTCCACTAACTCTCAAACTCATCTTCAAGATGATTGTTTGTATATCGCGGATAAACAATTTGCCACGCGTGAATTACGCTTGAAGGCTATCAAAACCTTTCTAAAGCGCATGTCAAATAGCGTTTTGTCGCAAGAAGTGTCCAAATGGGGCAGTTATTTTGCCCTTTGTCCCACAAAAATTCAATTCAAGGACCTGCATGGTAGGTGGTGTAGTTGTTCTGATGCTGAACTACGAGCCATAGTTTTGGACTACCGATTGATTCAACTTCCGCAACACTTGCAGGAATACGTCATTGCGCACGCATTTGCGCATTTTGCAAAAAGTGGACATACTGTTGACTACTTTGAGCATCTGGCTTGCTACATCCGTGACTACAAAGAGCGTCAAAAGTCCATTTCTAGTTACGATTTCCTTTTAGATGTCTAAAATAGCCAGTTTCAAGTGATTTGTGTAGTGAAATTCGGTAGTGCACATTTGCTAATTTGCCAACAATAAAACACAAAAAAGACCACGACAATTTGCCGTGGTCTTAGGTTTTTTTTCGTTAAAATGGTTGTTTTAGCCGGTTGTTAGAACTTTTTGATGCATCCAACAACTTTACCTAGGATGGATGGTGCGTCCGTAGGAGAGATTACGATATCGTCCATAGCGTCATTTTCGGGGTGCAAAACAAGGTTAGGACGAGTGGAAACAAGGCGTTTGATGGTTGCCTTTTCTTCCCAGTAGACAAGGACAATTTCGCCAATATTAGCGTCGTTTTGTTGATGTACAACAACCATATCGCCATCGTCGATGCCGGCATTGATCATACTTTCGCCTTCAACACGCAACATAAACAGTTGATCTCCACCAAAAATATCCTTTGGCAAAGGGAACTCGCCTTCGACGTTTTCTACCGCCAAAATACCCGTACCAGCGCTAACGTTACCAACAAGTTTAACGTAGTTTGCGGGAGTGCGAGTGCTTGTCATGCTGATTGCGCGCTTTTTGTTGGCTGCAACGTTATCAATCATACCGCTGTTTTTAAGTTTTTCCAAGTAGTAGTGTACTGTAGATGTGGATTTGATGTTGAATTCGTCAGCAATTTCGCGCACGGTTGGTGGATATCCGTTGTTGTCGATATAGTCACGAAGATAGTTGAATATTTCCGTCAAACGATTGTCGCCTTTTTTCATAATTAACCCCTTTGTGCTTGAGTAGTATTGTCGTAAAGCAAAATCAAACACTTGTTCTAAAACATTATACACTAAGGAAAATATTTTTGCAATACATTTTAGATTATTTGTTCGATAAATTTTGTGAATTTCTCGAGCAATGCAAAAAGGATTACCGTTTTGGGGTATCCTTTTTAATTGATATAATGAATTGTATTGCAATAAATTTGTAGTTCAAAATGGAAATTGGCAACAATATCTAAATTACAATGTAATCCATAAACCTATCTACGTATTCGCGACGTATTGTTGCAGAAATAAATGCGTCCGTTTCGTCGAAGTCCACAGTAAACTTGGCGTTGTACTTGTTGAGTAGTGTTACAAGCTTGCCGTAGCTGGCAATTGCAATCTTCAAATTGATTTTTGCGTAGTCTGTTTGTGTTCTTGAGGCAATTTCCTCCAACAAAACGTCTATATTTTTGCCAGTTTTTGCGGAAATAAAGATTGTTGGGCGGTTTGTTGGTACAATGGGCAAACTGTCCATCAAGTCACATTTGTTGTAGACGCGCAAGATTGGCGCAGTAACACCCAGTTCGCCAAGCAGTTGTTCGGTAACATCGATGTGATTTTCTACATTTTCGTCGGAAATATCACAAACGTTTAGTACCAGATCCGCCAAAACTGCCTCTTCCAAGGTGGATTTGAATGCATTGATCAGTTGGTGGGGCAAATCTTTGATAAAGCCAACTGTGTCGCAAAATAGGACGTTTACGCCGTTTGGTAGGGCTGTTTTGCGTACGGTTGTGTCCAGTGTGGCAAATAGTTTGTTATCGGCATACACCTGATTTTCCGTCAGCAAATTGAACAATGTGGACTTGCCGGCGTTTGTGTAGCCAACAAGCGCGATGGTAAATACTGGGTTGCGTTTGCGCTCCTTACGGGACAATTCGCGGTGTTGCTCGATGGTTTTGAGTTCTTGTCTTAGGTGGTGGATTCTGTCACGAATTAGGCGTTTGTTGGTTTCTAGTTTGGTTTCGCCGGGGCCACGCGTGCCAATTCCGGCACCTTGACGAGAAAAGTTTTTGTTGGGCTTGGTTGCAAGGTTGTAGGTTAGTTGTGCAAGTTCAACTTGCTTTTTACCTTCGGCTGATTGGGCGCGTAGTGCAAAAATGTCCAAAATGAGGTCGATTTTGTCGATTATATCGATATTAAGCTCGTTTTGTAGGAATTTTCGTTGTTGAGAGTCCAACTCGCAGGAGAAAATGGCAACTTCAATTTCCTCAACCATTTCCAACGAGCGCTTGATTTCCTCAATTTTGCCAATACCTAAAACGGTGGTGGGGTCCAAAGTGTTGCGCTTTTGGGATATTGTTAGCACAATTTTGCCATTTGCGGTTTTGATTAGTTCCTCAAGTTCGTGCAAATCTTGCGTGACGTTTGCATCAGGCCGCTCCACATACACCAACAAAACGTTTGTTATGGTTGTGTTTTTCATTCTTGGCCCCCTTGATCGTCGTCTGTATCGTACAAACTTACCTTTGTAGAGGCGCGTTTGCGAATATCATCGGTGATTGCGGCATAATGACGGCGTGTTGTGTTGACGTCCTTGTGGCCTAAAACGTCGGCAACTACATAGATATCCCCAGTATTGCGGTACAGTTGCGTGCCAAACGTTGAACGCAGTTTGTGTGGAGTGATGTGTTTTAGTGGTGTGGCAATTTGGCTGTACTTTTTGACGATGTTTTCCACAGCGCGGGTTGTGATACGCTTTTTTTGTAGGGACAAAAATAGTGCAGGATTGTCCTTGGTGGATTCGTCCGCAACGCGAAGTGCGTAGTAGTCGTACAAATATCCGGCAACTTCGTCAGAGAAGTACAAAATTACGCGTGCGCCACCTTTGCGAGTAACAACAAAACTAAAATCTTCGAAGTTGACGTCTTCGATATCGATACCAACAAGCTCGCTAACACGGATTCCTGTGCCCAAAAGTAGTCCAACAATGGCTAAATCGCGGATTTTTGTGTTTTCCAAGTACTTTTGTTGGCGTTCAGACATACCTTCAGGTGCGTCAACAACATCCATCATGGTGGTAATTTCCGAGCCTTCCAAGCGGATGATTTCCTTTTCGCGGAGTTTTGGAGTGTCGATTGTGGCGGTAGGGTTGTATCTGATTAGTTGTTTTTTGATAAAATATCTAACAAAGGAGCGAATCGCCGCAAGTTTACGGCTTTTGCCACGAGCGCTGTTTTTGATAATTCTGCCTTCGGCATCGCGGTAGATTTCTACATAGTTGAGATATGCCTCAACTTCGAATGGGGAAAGGTTTTCGATATCTACCAAAGAAATTTCCTTGGTGGATTTGCCTTTGAAACGGTAAACTTTGTTGACAAGATACCTAAAAAAGGTGCGGATATCGTAGGCATAATTTAGGCGCGTCAAAGAAGTGGTATTCATGGAAATACCAACAAAGTATTCTCGGCAGTAATCAGGGAGGTCGTTTTTGAGAATCTCCTCGATTTTTTCGCTATTTTTGATGTCGCGTTGGTCAAAATACTCTGACATTTTTTCTCCTAAATTTGGTCGATTTTGTAATAGGGTTATAGGGCGGTTTTCAAAATTGGTGCTGAAAATAGGGCAGGCTAGTGCAACAAAATTTGCGAGCACCATTTATCCACAAAATTGTGTAGAACTGAAGGAAAATTTTTGTTCAATTTTACAAAATTTGAAGTTGATTTCGATTTTGAAATGAGCGATTGTTAAAAGGGCAGTAATAGTTAGTTGGGAAAAACTGGCCGATTTTTTGGAAAATATAGAAACAAAAGCCTTTTATATCTATTCGCAAAACCCAACTTTTGCGAATAGATAGTGGTATTTTAACACATTGAGAAGTGGTTTGTCAAGGTTTTTGACATTTCCTTAATTATCAACTGACCAAATAAGCCGTTTATATACGAGTTAAATTTGATATTTGTTTCTAGGTTGGTACGTTGTTGATATCTGTTTGATATCACATTATAGTTTGATTATCTAATGATTTATCAAATTCTTAAATTATCAAGCATCAAAATTATCCTTATTAATTTGATGTTGATACGAAAAAATTAAATTAGTTATTTGCTGTTTTACCGCTGTTTTTGATTTAGTTCATTCGATTGTTATTGCCAATCTGTTTTAGTATCAATTTAACAAGTTCGTCAGCATTAGAATACGTTTGGATATTATGGTTGTTTAGAATGTATTTCAATTCGGGATCGACATTTTTGGATTTAATAAAAATTGTAAATTGCTTGTGTTTGTTCTCATCCAAGGAATGCAACTCCTCTTCTGCAATAAACTCTGTAAGGTCTGTGAGTGTATCTGAGTAACCGGGATTTTCAAGGATGGGATTTTCGCGATCTCTACCATTGTGTCGAACGTAAAAATGATCCGCAAAAATTGGAAATAGATGGTTATCATCGATCAAGCACCAATAACATTCATTTTGTTCAGTAATTTGTTGCATAACGATACCATTTTCCAACAATTTACTGCAAATACGGTATTTATCGGTGTTGGTGATATCTATGGTGTACTTGTGCTTATAAGTTCTGTAATAGGCGGATTTTTTATACTTTGCACATTCAAAGGGCGCGTAAATTAGAGCAAAAAGCAATCTAAGTATCAAATAAACGATTAAAAATGGTAACGCAATCACTGTGCCAATTGAAATAAGAAAATCCTTGATAATTTCCCAGGTCTTGTGCCAAAAATTATTCTTCATTGTTAAAAAGGTAGAAATTTAGCAAATGCATGCTAAGTCGAGGGCTTATTTCGAGCAAATTCAGTAAAAAAATATCTAAAAAGTCGCAAATTTTAGACGACTTTGTGAAAAATTCTGTCTAAATCAGTCTTTCGAGCACTTTTTCTAACGCCAAAATGCCGTGTTCAAGGGTAAGCCCGCCTTGCAAATAAGCAATGTATGGCTCACGAATTGGGCCGTCACAGCTAAGTTCGATGGATGCGCCTTGCACAAAACAGCCTGCAGCCATGATAACTGGGTCGTTATAGCCCGGCATATCCCAAGGTTCAGGTGTTACGTAGCCATCAATTGGCGAAACGGATTGAATTGCTTGGCAAAAACTGATAAGTTTGTCCGCTGAGCCAAGTTTAATGGAACAAACAATATCGGAAAGCGTTTCATTTGCCTTTGGAAGCGTTTCGTAGCCAAGGTTTGTTAGCGCTGTAGAGAACAAAACGGCCGTTTTTAGCGCTTGATTTACCACGTGTGGCGCCATAAAAATGCCTTGGTAAAACAATCTGTAGCCGTAGGAATAGGATCCAATTTCCGTTCCAATGGAAGGCGCAGTAAGTCTACCAGCCACAAGTTCGATCAAATGGCTTTTTCCGGCGATATATCCGCCAGTTGGAGCAATTCCACCACCGATATTTTTGATGAATGAGCCTGCGCAATAGTCAACACCAACTTCGGTTGGCTCGCGTTTTTCGACAAACTCGCCATAGCAATTGTCGCAGAAGATGATAACGTCCTCTTGAATGTTGCGGACAAAGGCGCAAATATCTTCGATTTGGCCAATTGTAAGCGCTGGACGCCATGCATAACCGCGAGAACGTTGAATATAAACCATTTTTACCTTGTTGTTTTGCAAAAACTCGGCAATTTTGTCCTTGTTGAATGATCCGTCGTCGTTAAGTTCGATACAATTGAATTTAACACCGAAATCAGCAAGACTTCCAATGCCTTCCTTGTATATAATGTCTTGCAATGTGTCGTATGGCTCGCCTGAAATGGACAAAACTACGTCGTTTGGACGCAAAACGCCAAACAAAGCCAAGGACAACGCGTGTGTTCCGGAGGCAATCATTGGGGATGCTACTGCAGATTCTGCACCAAAAATATCGGCAACAACACGATTTAGTGTGTCGCGACCAACGTCGTCGTAGCCGTAGCCATCCGTTCCGTTGAAATGACGGAGCGCAAGTCTGTTGCTGGCAAAGATGTTTAGTACCTTCTTTTGATTGTAAAGGGATACTTCGTCGAGATATGCAAATTTGTCGCGTGCTTGTTCCATTGCACTGCTAATTACTTGTTTTGATGTCATTTTTCACCATTTTTACGCTATTATGATAGACATAGTATTCTAAAATTGCCCCAAAATCATAATAGAGCGATTGTTTTTAGTGTATTTTGATAAAATTTTGATGGTTTGGACGAAATTACACTACCAAAAAGTTGGCAATTTCTTGAGCAATTTGCTTTGATGTTTTGCCTTCTACATTGATGAACTTGGCAATATTCATGCGTTTGAAGTAGGAAATTTGCCTTTTTGCATAGTGTCTTGTGTTTATTTTGATAAGGTCAATTGCCTCTTCCAAAGTGCAATTTCCTTGCAAATATTGGATGATTTCCTTGTAGCCAATGGCTTGAAAGGCGGAGTTTTGGCAAATTCCGTACTTTTCTACAAGGCCTTTTACCTCGTCAACAAGTCCACCTTGCACCATTTTGTCTACTCGAAGGTCAATCATTTGGTAAAGGGATTGTCTGTCACGTTCCAAAACAAAGATTTTGGCGTCATATTGTGGATTGCTTTTGGTTGTGCCTTGTGATTGCTTTTGGCCACTTTCGGCAATTTCGATTGCGCGGATAACTCGAACAGGGTTCTTGACGTCGATAACGTTACAAGTTTCCTCGTCAAGTTGGCGCAAATAGTCCACCATGTGTTCCAAGCCCTTTTCCGCAAGCATTTGTTGTAGTTCAAGTCGTCGTTGCTTGTTGCCACCACTAAATTCTGGCGGATACACAAGACTATCGAAATAAAAGCCCGTTCCGCCCACTAAAATGGGTGCTTTTGGCAGGTTTTGGATGATTTTTCCCGCCATTTCGGCATATTCGAAGGAAGAAAAGTCACAATTTGGCTCAACAACATCCAGCATGTGGTGTTTTACGCCGTCCATTTCCGCTTGGGTTACCTTGGCGGTACCGATGTCCATACCAACGTAGATTTGCATTGAGTCGGCTGAAATAACGTCACATTGCAAAATTTTTGCAAGTTCAACAGCGACAGCGCTTTTTCCAACACAAGTCGTACCCGTGATGCCCACAAAGGATTTCATAATTAAACTCTCCTTTTGAACATCTTTTCCAATTCTGCCTTTGTGATGGTTGTAGTGATAGGACGTCCGTGTGGGCATGTCATCACACCACCATCTACAACGTGCTTCAAAATGTAGGTTATGTCGTACTTGTTTGGTGTGTAGCCTGCTTTAACGGCTGCTTTGCATGCCCTACTTGCGATTTTTTCCACCAAAAACTCACCTTCGTCAAACTTGAGTTCGTCCACAGAGGAAAGCAGATATTCTACAAAGGTGTTTAGGTGTACCGTTTCCAACAAAGGCGAAATAGACACAATTCGGTAGGTGTTTTTGCCAAATGGTTGCAATTTGAAGCCAGCACGCTTGATATTTGCAAGATTTTTGGAAATAAACTCGTCTTCCTCGTCTGTAACGTTGAAAACAAATGGGAACATCAAGTCTTGGAACGTTGCGTCGTCACGATGTTTCATGTATTGGTCGAACAAAATGCGTTCGTGCGCAGCGTGTTGGTCTACAAGAATGATTTTGTCGTCAATTTCCAAAATGATATAGGTACGGAATGCAACACCCAAAATTCGTGTACGATTGTACAAAAGTTCGTCTTCGTCCTCGATTACAGGAATGGACATTTGCACCAACGGCTCGTCATCAGCAGATGGATGTTTCTTTTTGCGAGATGGCAAAGGTGGAAGTCCCATATCCTTGCGCACTTGCTCTACAGTTAGCACCTTGGATAGTTCCATCAGGCTTTGTTCGCTTCTAATTTCCGTATCGATATCTTCGGTTGCTTGCTCAATACCTAATACGTCTTCCGCTTGGTGTGGGTTCATCAGTTGGATACCCTTAGATTCGAGATAGGCATCCAAATCGAAGTTGTCTGGCACTTTGCCAATTGGCTCAACTTCCGCTGGAACTTCGTAAGAGAACATGCTAAATGGGTCATTTCGAGTCATCTCGATGTACTTGACTAACACTTTTGTAACGGCATTGTAGAAAAATGCTGCTACTTTGTCGTGTTGCATAAATCGAACTTCGCTCTTCTTGGGATGCACGTTAACGTCCACTCTATCGCCAGGGATTTGTAAATCCAAAACAAAAAATGGATATTGACGAGTCATCAAGTAGCCCTTGTAGGCTTGCATGATGGATGCGTTGATTTTGGTATCAGTGATACAGCGACCATTTACAGACAATGTTTGCCAGTTTTTGTTTGGCTTGGTGAAGGTTGTATTACCAACGTATCCACGGATAGTCATTAGTTCCCAACGCTCGTTGACTTCCAAGCACTTTTCCAAAACTTCGGCGCCATAGATGGCAAAAACAGCCTCTTCAAGGCCTTTTCCGCCATTTTTGTAGACCAGTTGACCGTCAAGATAGTAGGAAATGTTTAACTTTGGATTGGTCAAAATGAGTTTTGCAACAAATTTTGATATCTCCGTACCTTCACGCGAAGGGGTTTTGAGGAACTTTTTGCGCGCTGGAGTGTTGTAGAAAAGGTCGTGCACCACAATTTTTGTGCCGAGGTTTGCCGATACGTACTTGCGGTCGACAACTTGTCCATTTTCTACGTCTACGCAAATTGCCACTTCATTTTCGCTTGTGCGTGTGGTAAGTTGCACCTTAGATACTGCTGCAATACTTGCCAATGCTTCGCCACGGAAACCCAGTGTTTGTAGGTAGTACAAGTCATCAAGGCTATCCACCTTGCTTGTAGCGTGCTCCACAAAGGCGCGGTCGATATCTTCGTGCTCGATACCGCAACCGTTGTCGGTGACGCTGATGGAGGAGAATCCACCCTCTACCACTTCGATTACAATGTTGGTTGCCCCTGCGTCGATACTGTTTTCTACAAGTTCTTTTACTACGCCAACTGGGTTTTCGATAACTTCGCCTGCGGAAATTTTGTTGTATACGTCGGGGGTAAGTACTCTAATTTTACTCATTGTTGTTTACCTTGTTTACAAGTGTGTTTAGTATGTCAAATGCTTCGATTGGGGAAACGCGGTTGATGTCGATATCTGCAAGGATGGACACAACTTCGTTTGCCAATTTAGATTTATCCTTGCTTGCAACCTGAGTTTGCACGTTTGCAAGGTTGTAGTCAATACTGCTGTTCTCCAACATCAGCACTATTTCGCGAGCGCGATCACAAACTTCGGAAGGAACGCCTGCAAGAGATGCGACTTCGATACCAAAGCTTTTGTTTGTGCCACCACGGACAATTTTGTGGAGGAAAACGACCGAGCCGTTGAACTCTTTGACGGTTACACGGTAGTTTTTGACACCTTCCACGCGACCTTCCAAATCTGTGAGTTCGTGATAGTGAGTTGCAAACAATGTTTTTGCGCCCACCTTGTTGGATACGTACTCCATAACAGCCCAAGCGATGGAAAGGCCGTCAAACGTGGATGTTCCGCGACCAACTTCGTCTAGGATAATGAGGCTGTTTGGTGTTGCATTGTTCAAAATGTTGGCAACTTCCACCATTTCCACCATAAAGGTGCTTTGATTGAAGGCCAAGTCGTCACTTGCGCCAACACGAGTGAAGATTTTGTCCACGATGGGGATTTCCGCACTAGACGCAGGAACAAACGAACCGATGTGTGCCATCAAGGTTATCAACGCAACTTGACGCATAAAGGTGCTTTTACCTGCCATATTGGGGCCTGTGATGATCATTGTGCGGTTGTATTGCGTGTCCAAAAGCACATCGTTTGTGATAAAGTTATCACGTTTGATATAGGACTCGACAATTGGGTGACGACCGTCGATAATTTTCAGTTCGGTACTGCGACTGTTTAGTTTTGGCTTGCAGTAGTTGTTTGCCTCGGCAACCGTTGCCAAGGAGTACAAGCAGTCAAGCGCTGCCACCGCTTGCGCGGTAGATTGAATTGTTGGGATAAATTGCAAAAGTTTGATGCGAAGTTCTTCGAACAACTTCTTTTGCAAAGCAGTTTTTTGATCGTAAGCGGAAAGCATTTTGTCTTCCAACTCTTTTAGTTCGGGGGTGACAAAACGTTCGCCAGTAGTCAAAGTTTGCTTGCGAATGAAATGCTCAGGCACTTGGTCTACAAGTGACTTGGACACTTCGTAGAAGTAGCCAAAAACCTTGTTAAATCCAAGTTTTAGTGTTTTGATGCCGGAAGTTTCGCGCTCACGACGTTCCATGGCATCCAAAAGTCGCGCACCATTGTGTGTGAGATCGTACAGTTCGTCAAGTTCTTCGCTGTAGCCACGCTTGATGTACTCGCTACCGTCCTTTGGAACGATTGGAGCGTTATCTTCCAGTGCACTACCAAGCAGATCGGCCACTTCCGTCAAGGGATTGATTGCCTTGTCTATTTCGCAAATGATTTTACTTTGTGAACCTGCCAAAAGGCGCTTGAGTTCGGGAAGTTTCAACAAGGAATCTTTGAGAATTACACATTCCTTGGGGTTTACGTTGTTGTAGGCAATTTTGCCAGCAATACGCTCGATATCGCCAATATCGTGCAAAACTTTGGCAATGTAGGAACGCAACATATACGCGCGGTAAAGTTCTTCGACACCGTCAAGACGAGCATTGATAGCACCTACCTTTTGCAAAGGTCTGTCTACCCAATCGGCAAGCATACGGCCACCCATCGTTGTTTGGGTTTTGTCCAACAACCACAACAAACTGCCAGTTTTTTTGTTTTCGCGATAGGAAACGGTAAGTTCTAGGTTGCGACGCGTTTTGACGTCGATGGACATGTACTTGCTCTTGTCGATGTAGCGGATGTTCTTTAGGTGTGGCAAATCGCGCTTTTGAGTGTCCTTGAGATAGTCGAACAATGCGGAGCATGCTGTTACTGCGTGATTTTTGCCAGCAAGACCAAAGCCATCCAAAGTCGCAACGTTGTAGACGCGTTGAACCTTGTCCTTGGCATACTTTTTGTCAAAGTGGCCATCGTCATAGCGAGAAAATGCCGGTGTGTAGTTTGCGCGAACGCACTCAAGACTGGCGGAAAGTTCAACAGCCAAACTGTTTGCAATTATTTCCGCAGGCTTGTAGGACACCAAAAACTCTTGCAAATCCTTGATGGCACCACCGCCTACAAATTCGCTTGCAAAAAAGTCGCCTGTGGAGATGTCACAAACGGCAATGCCAACTTTATCGTCGTAGAAAACGGATGCGATGTAGTTACTGCGGTTACCATCCAAGATTTCCGTTTCCATAACCGTACCGGATGTGATAACGCGCACGACATCGCGCTTGACGAGTTCGTTTGCTTTGCCGGTTGGTTGAGTAAGTTGCTCGCAAATGGCAACCTTTTTGCCCGCAGCGATTAGTTTTGCAACGTAGACATCCACAGCGTGATATGGCACACCGCACATTGGTGCGCGCTCAGCAAGGCCACAGTTTCGGCCGGTGAGTGTCAAGTCCAAAATTCTGCTTGCAACTTCGGCATCTTCAAAAAACATTTCGTAGAAGTCGCCCAAACGGTACAGCAAGATACAATCTTTGTATTGTTCTTTTGTTTGCAAATAATTTTGCATCATTGGAGAAAGTTGATTTTTCATTTTTCCTCTGTTGTAATTGAGCCCCAAAGCGTTGCTGAGGCGGATTTTTCAATTTTTACATTGACAAATTTGCCAATGAGTGTTTCGTCACCCTTAAAGTTGACAAGACGACCGCTTTCGGTACGGCCACAAACCACACCATCGTACTTGGGATTTGTGCCTTCCACCAAAATTTCGTACACTTTACCGGTCATTTGCTTGCTAATTTCGCGAGTGACTTTGTTTTGAGTGGCAATAAGACGAGTTATGCGGTCCTTTTTTACGTCATCAGGGATTTGATCGGGCATTGTGTCTGCTGGAGTGCCCTTGCGCCTGGAGTAAACAAAGCAAAATGCCGAACTGTACTTTGCTCGCTCAACTAGGTCGAGCGTATCCAAAAAGTCTTGTTCAGTTTCCCCTGGGAAGCCAATCATGATGTCCGTTGTGATGCCAACGTCAGGCAACTTGGATTTGATCATATTGATGCAATCGATATACTTTTCGCGCGTGTAACGGCGGTTCATACGGCGCAAAATTTCCGTACTGCCACTTTGCACAGGTAGGTGGATGTTGTTGCAGATGTTTGGATACATTGCAACTGCATCGATGACTTCTTCCGACAAGTCCTTTGGATGGGATGTCATAAAACGCAAACGGAATTTGCCGGGAATTTTGCCTAGTTGATGCAAAAGTTGGGCAAAATTTTCGCCATTTTGAAGATCTTTGCCGTAGGAATTGACATTTTGACCAAGGAGAGTGATTTCCTTGTAGCCGTCAGAAACAAGTTGCTCCACTTCCTTTACAATTGCGGACATTTCTCTACTGCGCTCGCGACCACGAACGTATGGAACAATGCAGTAGGTGCAAAAGTTGTTGCAACCATAGTTGATGTTTACCCAAGCATTGGGGTAACTGGTGCGAAGTTGGTTAAACTCTTCCTCTTGATAGATACAAAAGTTAGTATTTGTATACTTGCGCTTGTGTTTTGCATCCAGAATTGCACTTTTTAGTTCGCCAAGGTTTGACGTGCCAAGTATGATATCCACATAGGGGAAACTTTCGCGAATTTTTGCAGGTACACCGTCTTGTTGCGACATGCAACCGCACACCACAATTATCATGTCCTTTTTGGCTTTTTTCAGTTTTTTTAGTTGTCCAATGTGTCCGTAGATTTTCTTTTCGGATGTTTCGCGAATACAACAGGTGTTGAACACTACTACATCAGCATCCTTAACATCGTCGCAAGAAGAGTAATTTAGTTCTTCCAAAATTCCTGCGATCTTTTCCGAATCGTGGACGTTCATTTGACATCCGTATGTATGAATATAGTATTTCAAATTGTCCTCCAAACCAATGTGAAAAGCGCATACTCCCACATATAGTTATACATTATATATTCTACTATCTTTTCGCAAAATTTTCAAGAAAAATAAATAGAAATTTTCAAATAACAAACAATAATATTGCTATGAAGAAAAATTTTTTCAAAATATTGCTCATAATTGTTTGTTGCGTGACTTTACTTGGTGCAGTTGGTGGCATTTGCTACGTCGGAAGCATCAAAAACAGCGAAAAATACACAAAGTTTGATGGCGGAAAACTGAACAAGGTGTACACAAACCTTACTGTACTGGATGACAATGGGCAACAACTCAATCAAGCAATGTACTGCAACAATATCAAGCAGGTGCCTTTGGACGCACTACCCACCTATACATCAAAGGCGTTTGTAGCCGTTGAAGACAAGCGATTTTTTGATCACGGCGGAATTGACCTAAGGCGTGTTTGTGGAGCAATTTTGCACAACTTGAAGTCGGGAAGTTTCAAGGAGGGGGCATCGACAATCAGTCAGCAACTAATCAAAAACACTCATTTGGACAACCAAAAGACAATTGAGCGCAAGATAAACGAAATGTTGTTGGCGCTTGAATTGGAAAAAGCATTTTCCAAAGAGCAAATTTTGGAAATATATCTCAACACCATCTACTTTGGACGCAATGCCTACGGTATCGAAAATGCATCGAATGTATACTTTGATAAAAGCGCTTGCGACTTGACACTTTCCGAAAGCGCAATTTTGGCGGGGATGATAAAAGCGCCAAATACCTATGCGCCCGATAAAAATATCGAAAAATGCAAAAATCGTAGAGATTTGGTGCTAGATTTGATGTTTGATCAAGGCGCGATAACGGAAAAGGAATATACAGATGCTAAGAACGCGCCAATCTCTTTTGTAAAGCAAAAACAACTGATGGAAAAGACCTACATGTACTATGCTCTCAAAGAGGCATGCAGGATTTTGAATATGACGGAAGGACAACTGCTAAACTCCAACTACACTATTGAAACATTTTGCAATCAAAAAGCGCAGGAGCAAGTAGCGGAAATGTTTCGAAAGGATGCAACAATGGACAAAAACGGCAAATTGGCAGATATTGCCTGCGTACTGACAAACAACGTTGGCGAAGTGGTTGCATGCTATATGCGAGGGGAAAATGCTGACAAAGTTGGTCAACCTGGATCAACCTTCAAGCCAATTGCGGTTTACACCCCTGCTCTGGACGCGAGAATTATATCTCAGGCATCTCCAGTATTGGATGAACCAACAAATTTTAATGGGTATGAACCCAAAAATGCTGGTGGATACATTGGTTGGACAACCATCAAGCAAGCAGTAACCAAAAGTTTGAACGTACCAGCAGTAAAAGTTTTGAATTCGTTAACAATTTCCACCGCAGAAAAGTACCTACAAAAACTTGGAATTGCAGGCAAGCAAAATTTATCGCTTGCGCTGGGAAACGTAGAGGGCGGAGTGACACCTTTTGAACTATCCGAATGCTACGCTACTCTTGCAAATGGAGGTGTGGCAAGCGACACTAAGTTTGTCAAGCGTATTGTTGGCCCCAAAGGTGTAGTTTACCAGGCGGATAACAGCGTCAAGCAAGTTTTCAAGCCAACTGCAACATTTTTGATGACAGACATGCTTGTTGATGTAGTAAACAACGGAACTGCTAAAAATTTGCGAAAAAACTATCAAATTGCAGCAAAAACTGGCACGGTTGGGGACAAAAATGGCAATAGTGACGCTCTTGTTGCCGGTTACACCACCAAGCACACGTTTGTCGTGTGGTATCGTGGGCAGTTCGACAACTCAATGTGTGGAGCAAATGCCCCCTGCAAGATGGCATCTCAGTTGCTGGATAGTCTTTACAAAGATACTTCCCCTGCGGATTTTGTTGCACCAAATGGCGTCACTAAACTAAAAGTGGACAAAACCAGTTTGGAAAGTGAGCAACAACTAAAAATTTCACAACAAGGGCTGGAATTTTGGTTTGATAACGCAAACAAGCCAACGGAAAAGGTGGAAAAAACAATCTACAACTACACTATTGATGGCAAAAATGACAAAAATGGCACTTGTTTACAAATGCCAACTGTACTCAATGGACAATGGGAGCTATATGAGCAGGTTGATGGTAACTGGCAAAAAGTTGCATTGGATAACAATCGCTACTGCTACGATGGGGAAAATAGACGGATTTTCTATGCAAAATTGTATATCAATGGCAAATTTGTCTACCAAACACCAAATGTTGAGGTTTGCAATAGTTGCGAAAATACAACAAGAGAGCAAACTGATAAAAGAAAAAGTTGGTTGGACTTTTGGTATTGGCAATAGAAAAAAGGTACTGAACAAATCAGTACCTTTTGTTTTGTGAAAAATTAGATTGAGATTAGATTTCCACCACTTCGATGTTTTGCAATGCGTTGTTTACTAGTGTTTCGACGTCAAGAGCCGACTCAACCTTCAAAACTGCAGACAAACGAGGTTTTGTGACAGGCTTTTTAGGTAGGAAAATTGTGCAACAATCCTCGTAAGGCAAAATGGAAGTTTCGAATGTGCCAATTTTTTGGGCAATTTCGATAATTTCGTCCTTATCAAAGCCGATAAGTGGACGGAAAACAGGCAAAGTTGCAACAGAGTTGGTACTTGTGATGCTTTCCAAGGTTTGGCTAGCAACTTGTCCAAGACTTTCGCCCGTGATGACAGCGCCCGCACCATGTTTTTGCGCAAGTTTTTCCGCAATACGCATCATAAAACGACGCATGATGGTAATCATGTACTCTTCGGGGCACTTTTCGTGAATAGCAGTTTGGATTTCCGTAAAACTTACAACGTCAACAGTCATGTGCAAGGTGTACTTTTTGACAATTTTTGCTAAATCCAGCACCTTTTGCTTTGCTTGCATGCTTGTGTATGGGAAACTGTGGAAGTGAACGCTTCTTAGAGTCATACCACGTTTTGCCATCATATACATGGCAACTGGGCTATCGATACCGCCAGAAAGCATGATAATACCCTTACCAGCCGTGCCAACAGGCATGCCGTTTACACCTTTGATAACCTCGGAATAGACAAAAGTTTTGCCATTTTCGCGGATGTCGATGCTAACAACGGTATCTGGATGGAACAAATCCACCTTCAAAGTTGGGTTTTGCTCCAAAATTTTACCGCCAATATCTGCGGAAAGTTTCATGGATGGGATTGGGAAACGCTTGTCAGCACGATTGGTGTTTACCTTAAACGTGCCGTAAACCGGTGCCATAGACAATGCAGCAGAGGAAATATCTTCGTAGGTGGAAGGTACTTCTTCCGCAGGACTAACGGAGTAGACACCAAATACGTTTTTGACAGCATCCAAAATTTGCTCGGTGTAGTTTTCGTCAAAGTTGCGGATAACGTAGCGGGCGTTACTTCTACCAAATTGGTAGTCGTAGTCGGAAAGTACGTGTTTGATGTTAGAAATCAAAATGCTTTCGAAAAAGTCGCGATTGTTACCTTTTAGGTGAATTTCTGAATAACGAATGATGATTACTTTCATGTTTGTTCCTTATTGATTGTATTTTAAGCACTACTGTGCTGTAAAAGGCATTTTTGCCATCTAAAATGCAGATTTTTACCAGATTACTGTGTTTTGATGCAAAACTGCAACAAAACTGCTGATTAGCAAACTGTAAGAGTTTTATTTGAAAAAATGAATAACGTTGACAAGTGGAATTATATCCTAAATACTCAATCTCGTCAACCAAGCATGGTTTTGCGTAGAGATTTTACACAAAATGCGAGTTTTTCAGCAAGAAGTTGAACTTCTTCGCGATTGTTGTACTTGGAAAAACTGATACGAAGAACGCCCTCGCTGTAGTTTGGATCAAGTCCAATAGCCTTTGCAATGCGACTTTGTTTATTTTTTGATGAGCAAGCGGAGCCCGTGCCTACAATGAGATCAAACTCTTCCAACATGTGGAGCAAAACTTCCCCTTTGATGTCGGCAAAAGCAAGTGACATTATGGCTGGAGAACAATTAGTTGCGCAATTTTCCTTCCAATTTGCAATATCAGCAAGGCTATTGCGGATAATTTGCTTGTATTCCGTGAAGTTTTTGGTATTATTTGCAAGGTTAGAAATGGCAATTTCCAACGCAGTTGACAAGGTGATGATGCCACCAACAAACTCTGTGCCAGAGCGGATACCCTTTTCTTGACCGCCACCCTGTACAAGTGGCGAAAGATTTAGGCCCTTTTTTACAAAAAGTCCGCCTGTACCCTTGCTTGCGTGGAATTTGTGGCCGGAAAAACTGTACAAATCTACTCCGAGAGCGCGAATATTGACAGGAATTTTACCTACTGCTTGTACACCATCACAAAAAGTGAGTGTTCTTGGGTTAATACGCTTTACAATAGCATTGATTTGTTTTACGTCATTTATTGCGCCAGTTTCGTTGTTGACATGCATAAAACAAGCAAGTTGAGTATCTCCATCAACCTTGGATACAAAGTCGGCAACATCAATATGGCCATCAGCTAAGGTGTTTGCGACACGAATTTCGTATCCACGATCCTTTAGGTGCATAACGGTGTTGTAGACGGCAGAATGCTCGCTTGCGGTCACAACAATGTTGCCACGCTTTGCCTTGAGGGCAGGATCGGCGAGACGAAACTGAAGAACGGAGAGATCTACGTTGAGCTCCGCGACTTCAACGGCAAGCGCATCCAGAACGCCCGCGTCGATTCGGGGACATGGTTCCCGACGGGCGAGTTCAATGACAAGGGCAAGGAAATCCATGCCTGCGACAAGACAGGCCGCTGGTTCGTCGCGCTCGAGTTCCTCGGTGACACCGACGGCGGCGAAGT